>JAIEQO010000712.1 GCA_019747655.1 Gemmataceae bacterium
CCGCGAGGCTACCGGGAGCGCGAACTCGTTTCACCACAATCCCCTCCGGCCGATGCAATCCGTTGTGCCACCCCGGGCTATTCCCGGACGCCCCTTCGGGGCGGCATCGGAAACGTGGACCGACCGCGACGCCCGCGCGGGCCTACCGGTCCTGGCGGACCGCCCGACCCACCCTACGATAGCTCCCATGTCCCGCTACTTCCCGTCGCCGGCCGAGTGTGGCCGCCACACCCTCTTCGGCAACATCCCGGCCCGGACCTACGCCGGCGACCACCTCCAGCTCTCGCTCGTCGACATCCCGGCCGACGGGGTGGTCGAGTGGCACAGCCACCCGAACGAGCAGATGGGGGTGCTGATCGAAGGCCGGGCCGTGTTCGAGATCGGCGACGAGGTCCGGGAGCTGTGCCCGGGCGACTTCTACTTCATGCCCGGCGGGGTCCGCCACCGGGTCACGCCGGCCGGCGGCCCGGCCCGGGCCCTCGACGTGTTCTACCCAATCCGGGACGAGTATCGTTGACCGCCGGTGGGGTAATGACCAAGCACTGCCCGAAGTGTAGTCTGCTGAACCCGCCCGATGCCCAGTGGTGCGACTGCGGGTACGACTTCATCAGCCGATCGGTCCCCGGGGCCGTCGTGCTCCAACAGCGGCACCGGCGGGCGCGGCGTCGGGTCGGTTATGCCTTGCTCGCCCTCGGTGGGCTCTTGCTCCTGACCGGCCTTGCCGTGTACGTTCGTACCGGAGAAGGTCGAGCCGAGCGTTCTGGCCTTGACGCCCTGATCCTCGTCCCGTTCGGGGTGCTGGCCGTCTTGTCCGGATGTGTCGGGCTCGTTCGTCTCCTCGCTGACCGTGACCAGCTTTAAACCCGACTAAACACCGGCTTCGGCTCGTCCCCGACGACCTCCGTCGCCTCCGAGCGCACCTCGGCCACCGGCCTCGGGCCGCGGAGTCCGTCTACGAACCGGGCCAGCCGGGCCAGCCCCTCCCGCAGCCGGCCGTCGTCGGCCGCGAAGCTCAGCCGGACGTGGTCGGCCCCGCTGGGCCCGAACGCACACCCCGGCCCGACCAGCACCCCCTGCTCCTTCAACAACCGGTCGGCGAACGCCCGCCCGTCCAGGCCCAGCCCGCCGACCGGCACCCACACGAAGTACCCGCCGGCCGGCACCCCCGGCTCCAGCCCGAGCCCCCGGAGCCGGTCCACGACGTACCCCCGGCGGTGCCGGAACCCGTCGAGCGTCGGGCCGAACTCGTCGTCCGGCCGGGCCAGGGCCCGGGCCGCCGCGTCCTGGCACGCCGCCGGGACGTAGGGGGCCGACAGGCCGGCCGTCAGCCCGCACGCCCGGACCAGATGCCGCGGCCCGGCCAGCCACCCGACCCGGGCCGCCCGTAGCCCCCACCCCTGCGACACCGACCCGGCGGTCAGCACCCGCTTCTCGGCCCCCGGGAGGGTGGCCAGGGCCCGCCCCCGGCCGTCGTACCGGTAGCGGGCGAACGACTCATCGAGGTAGACGAGAACGTCGTACCCGGCCGCGATCCAGAGCAGGTGGTCGAGGTCTTCGGGAGAGAGGCAGGCACCGGAGGGGTTGGCCGGGTCGGCGAGGGCGAGGAGCTTGGCCCCCCGCATGGCCCGCTCGAACAGCTTCTGCGGGTAGCGGAGCCGGCCGTCCTCGGCCCACGTCGGCACCCAGCGGAGGCGGGCCCGCCGGGACCGGGCCCCGAGGGCGAACAGCGGCGAGCACGGGTCGAACAGGACCAGCCGGTCGCCGGGGTTGACGAACGCATCCAGGGCCGCCGCGAACGCCCCGGTCGCCCCGTGGGTGACGAGCACCTCCCGGTCCGGGTCGACGGCCCGGCCCTCCCGGCGGACGTACAGGTCGGCCACCGCGTTCCGCAGGGCCGGGGTGCCCCACGGGGACGGGACGCCGCGGCCGGCCGGGGTCGGACGGCCGGCCTCCTGGTCCGGCGGGGCCGGCCGGTTCAGGTCGATCACCTCCGGGCCGGGCGGCCCGGGGAGGTAGGCCGGGTCGAGCAGCTCCTCGACCGGGGCGGCCAGGACCCTGTCCGAGTAGTACCGGAGGGCGGCGGTCCCGCCGTCGGTCAGCCGGCGGACGGACGGGAGGAGCCCCGCGATCCGGGTCCGGACGAGGAGCTTGGTCAGCCAGAACGGGCGGGCCACGGGTCGGCCTCCATGCCAGGGGCCTTATTCTGGGGCATGGACGGTCTGGCTGTAAAGGCGGGTTTCTGGCGGTGCCGAATGACGAATGCACCCCCAATGACCCACCAATGACGAAGGAAGACGCGGGTTGTCTTCCTTCGTCATTGGTGGGTCATTGGGGGTGCATTCGTCATTCCGACGGCTGCGTCAGCAACCGGAGGAGGTGGTCCGGGTCGGCCGGCTTGAGGAGGTGGTGGTCGAACCCGGCGGCGGCGGTGGCCCGGCGGGCCCCGTCCTGGCCGTGGCCGGTCAGGGCGACCAGCAACCGCGGGCGGGGGCCGGCCACCCCCCCGCACAGCCGGCGGCAGACCTCGTACCCGTCGAGCCCGGGCAGGTCGATGGCCAGGAAGACGGCGTCCGGGGCGTGGGCGGTGGCCGCAGCCAGGGCGTCAGGCCCGGTGTGCGCGGTGGCGCAGTCGTGCCCGCACAGGCGGAGCAAGAGCGCGAGGCTCTCGGCCGCGTCCACGTTCCCGTCCACGACCAGTACCCGACGCCCCGTCATGGGACCCCCGGTGCGGACCGACCACATTGCCCCGAGCTTGGATACCGTCCAGCGTAAACGGATTCGGGCGGCGTGTCTGTCAACTGCGCGACACAGGTGTCGGGAAAAGGCAGAAAAGTTCCCAAACGGTACGCTGCCGCACGTTGTCAGCCGGCGGCCGATGGGTAGTAGTGTGTTGAGATGAACCCAGCCATCCGCTTCCCGAACCGGGCCCGCCCTCCCGCGGGCCCGGCGAGGCCCGTTATGGCCCGCCCCAAACCCGCCCGCCCGACCGGCAACCACCTGCTCGACCGCCTCCCGGACGCCGAGCTGGGTAAGCTCCTGGCCGACGCCGTCGTGGTGTCATTCGCGGCCCGGGACGAGGTGGACGGGCTGCGGTGGGAGGAGCAGCCGGTCTACTTCCCGACCAGCGGGGTGTACTCGCTCCTGCTGCCGATGAAGGACGGCAACCCGGTCGAGGTGGCGGTGGTCGACAGCGAGGGGATGCTCGGCATCCCGCTGGTCCTGGGGATGGACGAGAACCCGGTCCGGGCGGTCGCCCAAGTGACCGGGGAGTGCATCCGGGTCCCGCCGGACCGGTTCCTGGCGGTCGTCCGCGAGGGCGGGGTACTGGACGGCCTGGTCCGCCGGTTCCTGGCCGTGTCCTGGCAGGCGGCCAACCAGACGATCGCCTGCAACCTCCGGCACACGGTCAAGGAGCGGGTCTGCCGGTGGGTCCTGTCGGTCCACGACCGGTCGACGGCCGACGAGTTCGACATCACCCAGGAGGTCCTCTCCGGGATGGTCGGGGCGAGCCGGCCGAAGGTGTCGGTGGTGGCCGGGGAGCTCCAGGCGGCCGGGTACATCCGCTACCAGCGGGGCCGGGTCAAGGTGCTCGACCGGGCCGGGCTGGAGGGGACGAGCTGCGAGTGCTACCGGGTCCTCCGCAAGGCGTATGATTTCCTCACCTCCTGACCCCACTTTCCGAGAGCCGCGGTGGACCGGGCGGCCGAGTGGTTCGTCCTGCTGACCGCCCTGCCCGTCGGGCTGTCGCACCTGTTCCGCCCCGGAGACTGGCAGGCGGCCTACGCCGCCCTGCACCGGCTCGGCCGGCCCGGGGCGTTCGCCAACGGCGGGCTCAGCCTGTTCCCCGGGGCGGCCCTGGTCGCCGCCCACCCGGCCTGGGCCGGGCCGGGGGTGGTCGTGACCGCCCTCGGGTGGCTGATGGTGCTGAAGGGGGCCGGCTGCCTGCTCTCGCCGGATAAGGCCCTGCGGTCGATGGCGGCCGGGGCCGGATCGGGCCGCTGGTTTCAGGTCGGCGGGGTGATCTTGCTCGCCGTCGGCGTGGCGGCCGGGTGGGCGCTCTGGGGCGGGTGGAATTAGACCCCTCCCCCCGGCCGGAGGAGACCCCTCCCCCTAACCCCCTCCCCCGGGGGGAGAGGGGGGACCAAACCACCGAACCGCCCTCCTGCTCCCCCTCCCCCCGCGGGGGAGGGGGCCGGGGGGTGGGGTTGTAACCCTTCACGCCACCGTGTTGTTCAGCGTCCCGATGCCGTCGATGGTGATGGCGACCTGATCGCCCGTCGCCAGGGTGAACTCGTCCGGCGGGACGATGCCGGTCCCGGTCAGCAGCACCGCACCGTGCGGGAATTCGTTCTCCCGGAACAGCCAGCCGGCCAGTTGCTCCGGCGTCCGGGCCATCTGGGCGAGCGTGGTCGAGCCCTCGAACGCCACCGCCCCGCCCCGGCGGATCACCAGCTTGATGCCCACGCCTGCCAGCGGCGGCATGACCGACGCCAGCGTGACCAGCGGCCCGACCGCGCACGACTGCTTGTAAATCTTCGCCTGCGGCAGGTACAGCGGGTTCTCGCCCTCGATGTCCCGGGCGCTCATGTCGTTGCCGACCGTGTAGCCGACGATCCGCCCGTCGGGCGAGATGACCAGGGCCAGTTCCGGCTCCGGCACGCTCCACTTGCTGTCCGCCCGGACCCGGACCGGCTGGCCGGGCCCGACGACCCGCTCGGGGGTGGCCTTCAGGAACAGCTCCGGCCGGTCGGCCCCGTACACCTTGTCGTAGAACTGGGCCGCCCCCTTCGACTCCTCCTCCCGGGCGATCTTGCTCCGCTTGTACGTCACCCCCGCCGCCCAAATCTCCTGCCGGTCGACCGGGGCGAGGAACGCCTGATCGGCGAGCGGCTCGGGGTGGCCGGCCGGGTCGATCAGGCCGCGGGCCAAGCCGAGGGGATCGGGCGCGTGGAGGATGTCGGCCAGCGACCCGACGCCCGGCCGGCGGGACAGGTCGAGTGTGACGATCTGCCCGGCGTCGATGAGGACTACGGCCGTGTCGCCGCTCGACCGCCGGACCTTGCCGAACTGCATGGGGAGGACTCCGCCGGGGGGAATGGCGGGTGTTGTATCACCCCGGCCCGACCGCGGCGCGGAGGATCGCGGCGGCCTCGGCCGGCGACGCGGCGGCGTGGGCGGCCTCGACCGCGTCGGCCAGTTCCGGTGAGTACGGGACAGCGGCCCCGGGCTCGGGCGCGACGGGCACGAGCCAGCGGGCGATAGCTGCCGCAAGACCAGGGACGCCCTCGCCGGTCACGGCCGACACCCGGAGGGCGTCGGGGAACCGGTCCAGGTCCCACCGGGCGGGTTGATCGACCTTGTTGACGACGAGCAGAACAAATTCTCGGGAGGGCGAGGCTCCCGCCGAGCCGCCTTCGACCGCCGAACCCGGCTCGGCGGGAGCCTCGCCCTCCCAATCGACCGGCTCCTCCGCGGTCGCGTCCAGCACCCACACGACCAGGTCGGCCGAGCGGATGAACCGCTCGGCCCGCTCGATCCCCTCGGCCTCCAGCCCGGCGGCGGCCCGCAGCCCGGCGGTGTCGGCCAACAGGACCGGCCAGCCGTCGAACGCTACCGGGACCGTGACTACGTCCCGGGTCGTCCCGGCCACCTCCGACACGACCGACCGCTGATACCCGGCCAGGGCGTTGACGAGCGAACTCTTGCCGACGTTCGGCGGCCCGGCGATCACCACCTTCCACGGCTCGACGAGGTGCCGACCGACCGGGGCGAGCCGGGCCAGCTCGCCGAGTTGCGGAGCAACTCGTCCGGCGTCGAGGTCGGCGAGGACCGACGTGATGGTGCGGTCGAACGCGCTGTGGTACTGGTCGAGGAGGATCGAGGCGGTGCGGAGGGTGGGGGCGCGGGAGATTGGGGCCGGGGGGATGGGTACCAGGGGTTTGCACCCCTGGCTACACTCGGTCGCCCCTCCGGGGCTCCGGGTATTCGAGCCGCGGAGCGGCGATCGAATGTAACCAGGGGTGCAAACCCCTGGTCCATAAACCACCCATGGCACCTCGATGGCACCCCCCGCCAGGAACTGCTCGACCACCCACCGGACGACCCGGCGGCCGCCGTGGCAATGCACCTCGATGCCGACCTCCGGTTCGACCGCCTTCACCGCCAGCACGACCTCGTCGCCGTCGGCCAGCTTGCCGAACCAGAAGCGGTGCCGTTCGGGCGTGTCGGGCAAGGGCTTGCCGCCGGCCGGGCGGAAGTGCCACCGGGCGAGGCCCCACGCCTTCGGCCCGGCGACCGCCACCGTGGCGATGGCCCCGGTCCCGGCCGGCGTCAGCACAGAGACGCGGGTGTCACTCACGGCAGCCCCTCGGCCGCGAGCCGGATGCCTTCGAGGGTGAGCGTCGGGCGCGGTCGAACGTCGTACTCGCCGTCCGACCTGAGCCCGTACAGCATCAGGGCCCCGTCCCCGCCGGTGACCCACACGATCGGGCGGACCGGGCAGCGGGCGGCGAGTTGCCGGACGGCGGCATCGATCCCACCGGCGACCGCCCAAACCACCCCGGCGTGGATTGCGTCCCGGGTGTTCTTCGCCGGCAATCCCGGCGGCAACGGGAACACCTCGACCGGAGGCAAGAGGGCCGTGTGCCGGTGGAGGGCGTCGGCCATCAACCGTAGCCCGGGGAAGATGACCCCGCCGGCGAACTCCCCACGCTCGGTCAACAGGTCCACGGTGACGGCGGTGCCAACGCCCGCGATCACGGCCGGTTGTCCGGGACCCGTGAGCTTCCGGGCGGCGAGTGCGTTGAGCAGCCGGTCGATGCCGACCTTGGCCGGCTCGTCCACGTCGATCTTGAGGGGGATGTCGGCGTGGGTGATGACACGGATGTGATCGCCGCGGGCGGTGGCCCAGGCCGCGAATCGCTCCAGCCGAGCCGGGTGGACGCCGGCCACGGCCCAAGTCAGCTTTCCCGATAGGCCAAGCTCGGCGAGCTGTCGGTCCCAGGCCGGCTCGTCGTCGGGCGGGAGCGACGCCATCTGCATGGGCTCGCCCCAGCCCCACTTGATGCGGCTGTTGCCGATGTCCACGACGATGTCAGGGGTCATCGCCGCCGGCCTCCGGCGGGGTGATGCTCGGGACCGCGGCCGTCTGGAAGTCGTCGAGCCGCACCGCCGGCTCGTCGGGGAACTCGACCGGCTTCCGCTTCGCCTCGGCTTCCGCCTCCGCCCGCTTGAGTTCGGCGATCTGCTCGGCCACCAGCCCGACCAGCTTCGACAGCCCCTGCCCGGTGACGGCCGAGATCAGCAGCACCTCCCGGCCGAGGTCGGCGGCCAGCCGCCGCTGCACCTCCTCGGCCCCGGTCAGCTCGGCCTTGCTGACGCACACCACCTCCGGCTTGCCGACCAGCGGCACGACGTAGTCCATCAGCTCCTTGCGGATCAGGTGGTAATTCTTGACCGGGTCGGAGTCGTCCGACGGGAACGGCTCGACCAGATGCACCAGCACCCGGGTCCGCTCGACGTGCCGCAGGAACTCGTGGCCGAGGCCGACCCCCTGGGCCGCCCCCTCGATCAGCCCGGGCAGGTCGGCCAGCACGAACCCGCCGTCGCCGACCGACACGATGCCGAGGTTCGGGTGCTTGGTCGTGAACGGGTACGGGGCGATCTCCGGCGTGGCCCGCGAGAGCCGGGAGAGCAGCGTCGACTTGCCGGCGTTCGGAAACCCGACCAGCCCGGCGTCGGCGATCACCTTGAGTTCCAGGCTGATGACCCGCTCCTCGCCGTCGCCGCCCGGCTCGAACTGCCGCGGGGTGCGGTTGGTCGAACTCTTGAAGTGGTGGTTCCCCCGCCCGCCCCGGCCGCCTTTGGCGACGACGACCTCGTCCCCCGGGCGGACCAGGTCCTTGAGCAGGTTGCCGCGGTCGCGGTCGCGGACCAGGGTGCCCGGGGGGACGAGCAGGACGATGTCGGCGGCGCCGGCCCCGGTCGCCCGGGCCCCGGACCCGGGCTCGCCGCTCTTGGCCCGCCAGTGCTTCTTCATGGTCAGCCCGGCGAGGTTGTCGGCGTTCGGGTCGGCCCGGACGATCACCGACCCGCCGTCCCCGCCGTCCCCGCCGTCCGGCCCGCCCTTCGGGACGTACTTCTCCCGCCGGAACGACACGCACCCGCGGCCGCCGTCCCCGCCCTTCACGAACAG
>JAIEQO010000923.1 GCA_019747655.1 Gemmataceae bacterium
CGGGCGGCAGCACCACGGGCGGGGCGGGCGGCCCGGCCGGAGCCGCGGCCGGCGACAAGCCGCCGCCGCCGAGGGCCTGGTAGGCGTTGACGACGGCGGCCAACTGCTGCCGCTTGACCTCGATCAGGGCCGTCCGGGCCTCCAGCAGGTCCCGCTGGGCGGTCAGCACCTCCAGGTACTCGCCCCGGGCCTGGTTGAACAGGGCGGTGGCGGACCCGACCGCGGCGTCGAGCGACTGCGCCTGCTGCCGCCTCAGCTCGAGGCTCCGGCCGTAGTTCTGCACCCCCGACAGCCGGTTGACCACCTCCGTGTAGGCGTCGAGGATCACCCGCTGGTACTCGTACACGGCCTGCAGCTGGCGGGCGTTGGCGGTCCCGTACACGGCCTGGATGGCCGTCCGGTTGACCAGCGGGGCGACCAGGTCGCCGGCGGCGTTGGCGATGAACGCCTCCGGCCGGAACAGGTACGTCGGGTTGAGGGCCTGGAACCCGAGCCCGCCGGTGATGTCCAGGGACGGGAAGAACTCGGCCCGGGCGACCTTCACCTCCAGCCCGGCGGCCGCCACCTCCCGCTCGGCCTGGCGGACGTCCGGCCGGTTCAGCAGGAGTTGGGCCGGCACCCCGACGCTCAGCCGGGGCGGGGCCAGGTCGAGGAACCCGGCGGACATCCGCTCGACCGGCTGGGGGAACCGGCCGAGCAGGAAGTTGATCCGGTTCTCGGTCTCGACGATCTCCTGCCGGACGACCTGCTTCTCGCCCTGGAACCGGCGGATGTCCGCCTGGAACCGCTGGACCGCCACCGCCGTCCCCTTGGCGAACTCCAGCCGGGCCTGGGCGGCCGCCAGGCTCTTCTCCTGGATGTCGATCGTCTGGTCCAGGACCAGGAGCCGGCTGTCCAGGGCCATCAGGTTGTAGTAGTTCTCGGCGATGTCGGCGGTGAGGCGGGTCACGACGTAGTTCCGCCCCTCGGCGGTGGCCAGGTACTGCAGGGCGGCGGCGTCCCGGGCGTTCCGCAGCTTCCGCCAGATGTCGATCTGCCAGGACACGTTGGCGGCCACCAGGAAGTCCGGGACGCCCCGCGGGAAGTGCTTCCCGGGGACGTACTCGAGCTGGTCCTCGACGGCCCCCAGGAGCGTGTACCGGCTGTGCCGGTCGACCCCCACCCCGCCCCGGACGGCGACGAACGGGAACAGCCGGCCCCGCCGCAGTTGGACCTCGTTCTGGGCGATCTGGATGTCCTGGGCCAGGATCTTCAGCTGCTGGTTGTTGGCCAGGGCTTCGGCGATCAGGTGCGTCAGCACCGGGTCGTTGAAGAACTCGTCGGCCCGGAGTTGGGCCGAGTTGTCCGGGCTGGCCGCCCCGGCGAAGCTCGCCGGCAGGGGCGGTAACGGGTCCGCCATGCGGGGCTTGGCGATCTGGCAGGCCGGCAGGGCCAGCGGCACGCCGCACGCCACCGCGAACAAGCGCCTACGGCGGGCGTAGCTGCAAAGCCTCGTGATTAGGCCCACGCGCCTCATCCCTGAGAACTCCCGCTCGGCGACAACCCCGCAAGCCTTATCGGCAGAACCGCCCCGACAGGAATAGCCGATAGAGGCAACACAGGCGGTACGGCTTGACGGGGGGCGGCCCGATGTCGTGGCGGCGCGCCCGCCCGCCGGGCGACCACCCGCGCGGGTCGGGACGGGCTGCGGAAGTGCGGGCCGGCCGGGGGCCGGCGGCGGGTCACGGCCGGGCTTCCGCGGGCGGGGGCTGGTGGTGCGGGTCGGCGGGGCCGGCGTCGAACGGCAGGTGCTCGGCGTGCCCGTTGTGGTGGGGGTGGGGCACGCCGTTCCCGTGCCCGTCGTCGGGGAGGTGGTGCACGCCCCGCTGGTGGACCTCGCTGAGCGGCCCGTCCGCCTCGTCCTGGAGGAGTTTACGGCCGTCGGCGAGCTTGCCGAACACGTAGTACAGGCCGGGGATGACCAGCACCCCGACCACCGTGCCCACGAGCATCCCGCCGGCCCCGGTGGTGCCGATGGTCCGGTTCCCGATGGCCCCGGCCCCGGTGGCCACGACCAGCGGCAGCAGGCCGGCGATGAACGCGAACGAGGTCATCTGGATCGGCCGGAACCGCAGCTTCCCGCCCTCGACGGCGGCGTCCTTGAGGGACAGCCCCTCCCGCCGCCGCTGGACCGCGAACTCGACGATCAGGATGGCGTTCTTGCCGAGCAGGCCGACCAGCATGACCAGCCCGATCTGGGCGTACACGTCGTTGGACAGCCCCAGGATTTGCAGGAAGAAGAACGACCCGAACAGGCCGACCGGCAGCGACAGCATCACCGCCAGGGGGAGCAGGAAGCTCTCGTACTGGGCCACCAGCACCAGGTAGACGAAGACGATGACGATGCCGACGATGAGGACCGACACGCTGACCTCGACCACCCCGAGCTGCGGGACGTTGACCTCGAGGCCCTTCTTCGTCTCGTCGTACGACAGACCCTCCCAGCCGATCCCGTACCCCTTCGGCAGGGTCTGGGCGACCTCCTGGATGGCCTTGAGGGCCTGCCCGCTGCTGTACCCGGCCGCCGGGGCCCCCTGGATGGTGGCCGACGGGTACAGGTTGTACCGGGTGATCTCGTTCAGCCCCTGCTTCTTCTTGAGCGTCATGAACGCCGAGTACGGGACCATCTCCCCCTCGACCCGGACCTTCTCCGTCTTCCCGGTCTTCTCGTTCTTGAGCTCGATCTCCCGCTCGCTCTTGACGAACATGTTGTCCAGGTCCTTGGGCAGCGCCCGGAACTTCGGGTCGGCCTGGACGTACACCTTGTAGAACTGGCCGAAGAGGACGAAGCCCTGCTCGTAGGTGCTGCCGATGAGGATGTTCAGGCTGTCCAGGGCCTTGCCGATGGACACGCCCTTCTGCATGGCCTTGTCGTTGTCGAGGACCAGCTCGTACTGCGGGTAGTCGCTGGTGTAGAAGGTGAACAGGCCCTTCAGCTCCGGCCGCTTCCGCAGGGCCTCCATGAACGCGTCGTTCACCTCCCCGAGCCGCTTGTAGTCGGTCGTGTTCGTCTTGTCGAGGAGCCGCAGGGAGAACCCGCCGGCCGCCCCGAACCCGGGGACCGCCGGCGGCTCGAAGAACTCGACCTTCACGTCGGTCAGCGCCGCGCACCTCTTCTCCAGGTCCTCGATGATCTGGCGGGCGGTCCGCTTGCGCTTCGACCAGTTCTCCAGGTTGATGACGCACGTCCCGGCGTTCGACCCGCGGCCCTCGGTCAGCACCTCGTACCCGGCCAGCGAGGTGACGGAGGTGACCTCGGGGAGGTCCTTGGCGATCTTCCCCAGCTCGTGGGACTTGGCGTTGGTGTACTCGAGGGTCGACCCGGGCGGGGTCTGGATGATCCCGTAGATGGTCCCCTGGTCCTCGCCGGGGATGAACCCGGTCGGGAGCTTGGCGTTGACGGCCACGATGCCCACCACGAACCCGCCGATGACGAGCATGGTCAGCGCCCGGAGGGTGACGATGCCGCGGAGGACGCCGGCGTACCCGTTCGTGACCCACTCGACCGCCCGGTCGAAGGGCTTGCGGACGAGCGGGGCGAGCATGATCAGGAAGCCGGCCGGCCCCCACAGGCGGTAGGCCAGGTACGCGATCGGCACCAGGACGGCCAGCCCCCCGATGACGTACAGCGCGATGACGAGCGGCCCCCGCCGCCGCCCGGCGGGGCGGCCGTTCGGGTGGGCGTGGCCGTTCGCGTGGGCGGGGGCGTGGCCGTGGGGCTTGAGGATCATCGCGCACAGGACCGGCGTGAGCGTCAGGGCCACCAGGCCGGAGAGGACGATGGACGTGGCCATCGTGAGGCCGAACTGCCGGTAGAAGGTGCCGACCGGGCCCGGGATGAAGCAGACCGGGACGAACACGGCCGTCATCACCAGGGTGATGGCGATGATCGCCCCGCTGATCTCGTGCAGCACCTCCCGGGTCGCCCGGTACGGGGACAGGTGCTTGGCGGCCATCTTGGCGTGGACCGCCTCGACCACCACGATGGCGTCGTCCACCACCACCCCGATGGCCAGGACCATGGCGAACAGGGTGATCAGGTTGATCGACAGCCCGAACAGCTTCATGAAGGAGAACGCCCCGACCAGCGACACCGGGACCGCCAGGGTCGGGATCAGCGTCGACCGGAGGTCCCCGAGGAACATGTAGACCACCAGCGACACCAGGATGAACGCCTCGAGCAGGGTGTGGAGGACGCTCTCGATGGAGGCGTCCAGGAACTCGGACACGTCGTAGGCGAACTGGTAGTGCATGCCGGGCGGGAACGTCTCCTTCTCGATGTCCGCCAGCTCCTCCTTGATCCGCTCGATGACCGCGGCCGCGTTCGACCCGGGGCTCTGCTTGAGGACGATGGAGCAGGCCGGGTGGCCCTCCACGTCCGAGTAGATGTCGAAGAACTCGGGGCCGAGTTCGACCCGGGCCACGTCCTTGAGGTGCAGGATCTTCCCCTCGGCGTCGGCCTTCAGCACGATGTCGGCGTACTGCTCGGGCTTGTTGAACCGGCCGACGTAGGTGAGGACGTACTCGGTCGACTGGGAGGTCTGGCCGGTGGCCTGGCCGAGCCGCCCGGGCGACCCGATCACGCTCTGCTCGGCCAGGGCCTTCATCACCTCCTCGGTCGACACCTTGTACCGCCGCATGGCGTCCGGGTTCAGCCAGACCCGCATGGCGTACGACCGGTTGCCGAGGTTGACCGGCCGGCCCATCCCCGGGAGCCGCTTCAGCCGGGGCATGACGTAGGCGTTGGCGAAGTTGTACAGGAACTTCTGGTCGACCCCGTCGGCGGTGCTGTAGATGTTCAGCTTCAGCAGCATGCTCGGGACGACCTGGCTGACCAGGATGCCCTCCCGCACGACCAGCGGCGGGAGCCGGTTGAGCATGATGTTGACCCGGTTCTGGACGTTCACGACCGCGATGTCCGGGTCGGTCCCGGGCTCGAAGTAGATGCGGATGGTGGCCTCGCCGGCGCTGGTGGCGTCGGACACGATGTACCGCATCCCCTGGACGCCGTTGATCGACTGCTCGAGCGGGACCAGGACGGCGTCGACCAGGACGTTGGCGCTGGCCCCGGGGTAGGCGATGGCGACTTCCACCGTCGGCGGGGTGATGTCCGGGAACTGCGCGGTCGGAAGGGTCTTGATCCCGAGCCCGCCCAGGAACAGGAGGACGATCGAGATGACGATCGCCAGGGCCGGCCGGTACAGGATGTTCGTGAACATGTCGCGGCAGAGGTCCCGTGGGGTTGCGTGCGCGGGCCGGCGGGGTCGTCTACTCGGCCGGGTGCTTCTGGTGCGCCAGGGCCTCGTCCGCCGACCGGCACTCGCACTCCACGTGCGCGCCGTCCTTGACCTGCCGGACCCCCTCGAGGACGATCTTGTCCTTCGGGGTGACGCCCGACTTGACGACGTAGACGTCGTCCAGCTCGTGCCCGACGACGACCTCCCGCCAGTGGGCGACGTGGTGGTCGTCGACGACCACCACGTACCGCTTGTCGAGGATCTCGAACGTCGCCCGCTGGGGGATGACGAGGGCGTTGTGGACCGTCTCGTGGATCAGCACGGTGCCGGTCTGGCCGTGCCGGAGCAGCCGGTCCGGGTTCGGGAAGTCGGCCCGGAAGGGGATGTTCCCGGTCTCGCTGTTGAACTTCCCCGTGACGGTGACCGTGTCGCCGGCGGTGTGCTTGAACTTGCTGCCGTCCGCCAGGACGAGCTCGATCTGGGAGTCGACCAGTTTGAGCCGGGAGACCTGGCCGGTCTCCCCCCGGCGGGCCATGAAGTCGAGGTACCGGGCCTCGGGGACGTTGAAGGAGACCCACATCAGGGTGGGGTCGGACAGGAAGGTGAGGACCTCCCCCTCCTTGACCGTGCTCCCCTGAAACCGCTCGATCCGGTCGACGATGCCGTCCCACGGGGCGTACACGGAGGCGAAGTTCAGCTCGGTCTGGGCCAGGTCCCGCTTGGCCCGGGCCTTCACCACCTTGGCCTCGTACAGCTGCACCTCCTGCGGCGAGACCACCCCCTTCTCGCGGAGGCTCTGGGTGTTCTTGAGTTCCAACTCGGCCAGCGTCAGCTCGGCCTGCTCGGCCTTCAGCTTGGCCTCGTAGACGGGCGGCATGACCCGGAACAGGAGGTCGCCCTTCTTGACCGCCTGCCCCTCCTTGACCGGGATCTCGTCCAGCCGGCCGGGCTCCAGGACGGAGATCTCGACGTGCTGCCAGGCCTCGATCCGGCAGACGTACTGCTGGGTGACGACGACGTCCTGGACCCGCGGGCTGGTGGCCACGATCTTGTGGTGTTCGTGGTGGGCCTCCCCGTGTTCCCCCGCGTCCACCCGGTGGCAGGCCGGGAGGGAGACGGTCGCCGCCGCGAGGGCGACGGCCAGGACCGGCGACACGGCCGTCACTCGTTTCGCCCGCATACGGCCTCGTGCTGGTTCCGGATACCGGTCGGGACGTGGGACGCTCGGGGTCGAGCCGTCCCCGGCAGGGATCGAGGCCCTACCGCCATCCTCATCGATTAGGCCGAGGCATTTCCCGTGCCGGCTCGATTTCCGGCCGACCGAGCCGTCACCCGACAGGCCGGGCTGTTACGGGCACGCCGGCCGCCGTGCGCCCCGCGACCGCTCTATCCGCAGATCGGTGCTGACGTTCGGTGTTCAGATTTGATCGGATCGATTCCTCGATCTTCCGCGCTCGCCCGATTCGGCGTGATCATTTTCTCACCCGTCCGGGGTTCATCCGGGGGTCGAGACGACTGGCCGCCGGAAGACCAGACTGGCGCGGCCGTGGTCACTTGACGGGGGTGCGATCGTCGCCCTCTGATCCGGGACGCCATCCCCGTGGTCGACCCCGCCCGGGCCGCCTAGCTACCCCTCGGCCAGGAGCCGCCGGCGGGCCTCGGCCAGCCCCGCCCGCCGGTCCTCCGGCACCTCCGGGAACCGCAGGCCGAGCCCCCGCAGGGCCGTCGCCAGCACGTCCGCCACCACCACCCGGGTGACCCACTTGTGGTCGGCCGGGACGACGTACCACGGGGCCCGGTCGGTGCTCGTCTGGCCGATGGCCGACTCGTAGGCGTCCATGTACTCGTCCCAGTAGCCCCGCTCGGCCAGGTCCGCCGGGGAGAACTTCCAGTTCTTCTCGGGCCGGTCCAGCCGCTTCAGGAACCGCCGCTTCTGCTCGTCCTTCGACACGTTCAGGAAGAACTTCAGGACGACCGTGCCGTTGCGGACCAGGTGCCGCTCGAGGGCGTTGATGTCGTCGTGCCGGTGGTCCCAGAACTTCTTCCCGACCTTGTCGTCCGGCAGCTGGGTGCCGAGCCGGTCCGGGTGGACCTTGGCCACCAGCACGTCCTCGTAGTACGACCGGTTGAAGATGCCGATCCGCCCCCGCTCGGGCAGGCACCGGGTGTACCGCCAGAGGAAGGTGTGGTCGAACTCCTTGGCCGTCGGCTGCTTGAAGCTGTAGACCTGGCAGCCCTGCGGGTTGACCCCGCTCATCACGTGCTTGATCGTCCCGTCCTTGCCGGCCGCGTCCATCGCCTGGAGGACGACCAGGACGGCGTACCGGTCGTCGGCGTAGAGCAGCTCCTGGGCCTCGGCCAGGTCGGCCTGGGTGGCGTCCAGGACGGCCCGGGCCCGCTCCTTCAGCTCGTCCTTGCTCAGCTCGGCCAACTCGTCGGTCCCGGCCCAGGCGGGGTCGTGGTCCTTGAGCCGGAACTTCGCCCCCGGCTCGACCCGGAACCGGTCGATGATGGCCTTGTCGAGCATGGGTCGCTTTCGCACCGGGGTGAAGCCGCCGGGGGCTGCCGACCGGCGGCCCCGCCGTTGCCCGAATGATCGGGCCCGCGTCCCGGTACGTCAAGCCTCGGGTCCGGCCCTGGTGCCCGGGGGGCGGCCGGACCGACGCGGGCGGCGGGGGTCGAGTCGGGCCGACCATCCCCCCCAGCTTACGCACGAACCGCCCGTTCCCGGCCCGGAGCCGCTCAGCACGCGGCGGACGGAGCCGATGAGAAGGGCGGACGCCCGGGCGGTCGTGCGATCAGGACGCGCACCCCGGGCCGGCCTACGCCCGCGGACGGGAGGTCCCCGGCCATGCGATGGTTGTCCCGCGTCGGCGTCGGGCTGGCGGTGGTGCTCGGCGGGGCGGGCTCCGCCCAGGACCCGCCCCCGCCGGCCACCCTACCCCCGGCCACCGCCCCGGCGGCCGCCCC
>JAIEQO010000111.1 GCA_019747655.1 Gemmataceae bacterium
GTTGAGGGCCGGCGGCGGGGCGGTGCCGAGGACGGCGGCCTCCAGGTCGGCGAAGGTGGCGGCCCTGGTGACGGCCGGCCCGCCCACCCCGAACTCGCGGCGGACGACGGCCTCGAGGGTCGCCCGGCCGATCGAGGTCTTGAGCCGCCCGCCGAGCCGGGCCGGGCCGGTCAACTCGCCGGCCGCAACCCCGGCCAGCGGGGCGACGAGCTGCCGCAACTGGGCCGCCTTGTCCATCAGGAGAACTCCAACCGTGCCGCACGATGGACGCAGAAAAGGCACGATCAAAACAAATACATTCTTCTTGTTTTGATCGTGCCTTTTCTGCGTCCATCGTGCGGCTGTTTTCCGCCCGCTCCGGCCTCAGAACCCGGCCACGCACAGGCTACACACCCGGGCGGGGTCGCCGTCGTCGTTCACCGTCTGCATCAGGTGGCCGGTGAGGGCCCGCACCTCGCCGACCGTCCGGCCGCACTTCTCGCACCGCGGGGCCCCCGCCCCCCGCCGGCGGAGGGACGACTCGTGGTGCCGCAGCCGCTCGCCCAGCTCGGCCAGGAACCGGGCGGCCAAGAGCCCGTCGGCCAGTTGGTGGTCGAACGACAGCGTCAGGCTGAACACCGCCCCCCCGCCGGGGGCGAGCCGGGCCTCGGCCCCGACCCCCAGGATGGCCGCCTGGCCCTTCACGATCAGCGGGTTGAGGGCGAAAATCCCCTCCCCCGACAGGTCCGAGACGGTGAACGTCCCGCCGGCCAACTGGTCCGGGGTGAGCTTGTTTTCGGCATAAGCCGCGAGCAGCCCGCGGACCTCCTCGGCGATCGCCCCGGCCGACTTCGTGTCCGCCGCCCGGACCACCGGGACCTTCAGCCCGAACTCCCCGGCCACCGCGAAGCCGATGTTGATGTCCGTGTACCGGGCGTGGGCCCGGTCGGCGTAGAAGCCGTTCAGCTCGGGGTAGCGGGCCAGCAGCCGGCCGGCCTCGAACACCGCCAGGGCGGTCAGCGACAGCCCGTCCGGGTCGGCCGCCAGGGCGTCCTTCAGCCCGCCGGTCGGGACCAGGACGCTGACCTGGCTGGGGATGACGTTCGCCCCGCCGTCCCGGAGGTAGCGGTTCTCGGTCTGCTTCTGGCGGCTGAGCGGGACCGTCTCATAGGCCGCGGCCGCCTTCGCCGGGGCGGCGAAGGCGGCCGGCTCGGTGGTGGTCGTCCGGGGCGGGGCGAGCTTGGCCTGCACGTCGGCCGCCCGGACCAGCGGCAGGTCGCGGAACAGGGCGGCGTCGAGGCCGTGCTGTTTGACCAGCGCCTGGGCTGCGGCCGAGAATCGCTGCGTTGTCTGGTGGGGCGTGGGGGGGGGGTCCCCCCCCTGCGGGTTCTCCACAACCGCACGCGCGGGGTCCGAATCAGGGGGGTGCCCCCCCCCGCTCGCCAAGACCGGTACGGCGACCGGCGGGGGTGACACCGCCGCATGCGACCCGTTCTTCGACGGGGCCTTCGCCTCCACCCCGCCGGCGACGACCACCACGCACAGGGCCGCCCCGACCGCCACCTCGTCCCCGACCGCGGCCCGCAGCCGGACCGTCCCGGCGTGCGGGCTGGGCACCGGGAACGTCGCCTTGCTCCCCTCGACCTCGGCCACCGGCTGGCCCGCCGACACGACCTCCCCGTCGGCCACCAGCCAGGCGACCAGCTTGACCGAGTCGTCGTTGACCGACTCGTGGGGGACGGTGACGGGCAGCTCAGCGGCCATCGGCCATCACCTCCCGGGCGGCCCGGACGACGGCCGGGGCGGTCGGCAGCCAGGCCTTCTCCAGCGGCCCGCAGGCCGGGATCGGGGCCGCCGGCGGGCCGACCCGCCGGACCGCCACCCGCCGCCCGACCTGTTCGACGACCGCCGCGATCGCCTCGGCCCCGAACCCGGCGAACGCCTGCCCCTCTTCGACCACCACCAGCCGGCCGGTCCGGCGGACCGACTCGACCAGCGGCCGGGGGTCGAACGGGTAGAGCTGGAGCGGGCAGATCACCTCGGCCGCGACCTCGTCCTCGTCGAACAGGCTGGCGGCCGCCGCCTCGGCCTCCGGCAGGAGCCCGCCGTAGCACAGGACCGTCAGGTCCGGGCCGCCCCCGGGCCACAGCCGCGTCGTCGGGAACGGCCCGTCGGTGTGCTGGTAGCTGAACCCGGCCGGGGCCGCGTCCGTCACCTTCAGGCCGTACAGCAGCTTGTTCTCGACCACCAGCGTCGGCCGGTCGAGGGTGGCGAACAGCTCGTCGTACACGAGGCCCGGGTCGTACCGCCCGTGCAGGGCCAGCACCCGGGTGTCCGGGATGCCCAGGAAGTGCTTCTCGATCGACTGGCTGTGGGTCGGGCCGTACCCCCGCCGCCCGCCCATCGGGGTGCGGACGACGATCGGGGTCGAGACCTGACCGCCGTACATGAACCGGAACTTGGCGGCGTGGTTGAGAATCTGGTCGAACGCCAGCCCGAGGAAGTCGCCGAACATGATCTCGCAGACCGGCCGGAACCCGCCGAGGGCCAGCCCGTTGCCGATGCCGACGACCGCGGCCTCGCTGATCGGGGTGTTCCGCACCCGGCCCGGGAACTCGATGCTCAGGTTCTTGGTAACCTTGAACGCCCCGCCGTAGGGCCCCTCGATGTCCTCGCCGATGACGACCACCCGCTCGTCGGCGGCCATCGCCCGGCGGAGGGCGGCGTGAATCTTGGTGACGGCCCGGTCGGGCTCGGGGATGCGGGTCGGCCCCCACCGGACCGAGTCGGCCGGGGGCGGCCCGTCGCACGGCCCGGCTTCCGTCCACGGGGCGGCGTCGGCCTTCGCCACCGCCGCGTCGATCCGGGCGGCCGCCTCCCGGGTCATCCGCTCCGCGGCCGCCGGCTCGTCGGCGGCGAAGCGGACCAGCGGGTCCCGCTCGCGGTACGCCGCCACCTCGGCCGGGTCGCGGTCGTCGTCGCCCTTCGAGTGGGCCATCAGCCGGTACGTCTCGACCTCCAGGAAGGCCGGCCGGCCGTGGGTGCGGACCTCGGCGACGGCCGATTCCGCGTCGGCCAGCAGCCGGGCCGGGTCCTCGGTCCCGGACCGCAGGGCCGGGATGCCGAACGCCTCCGCCCGGGCCGGGATGTCCCCGGCCAGCGTCTGCACCTGCGAAGTGCTTTGCGCGTAGCGGTTGTTCTCCAGCACCACCAAGAGCGGCAGGTCCCACTTGCTGGCGATGTTCAGGGTCTCGTACAGGACCCCCTCGCCGAGGGTGCCGTCGCCGATGAAGACGACGCTGACGGCGTCCCGGCCGGCCAGCTTGTGGCCCAGCGCGAGCCCGGCCGCGACCGGGACGATCCCGCCCTGGATGCCGTTCGAGAAGAACCCGTCCTTGCACAGGTGTTGGCTGCCGCCGCGGCCCCGGCAGACGCCCGTCTCGCGGCCCATCAGCTCGGCGACGAGGCCGTCCACGTCGTCGGTCCAGGCCAGGTAGTGGCCGTGGCAGCGGTGGTTGCTGAACAGCGTGTCGCCGGGCTTGAGGGCCCGGGCGACGGCCACCCCGGTCCACTCCTGGCCGATGCAGGTGTGGACGGTCCCGAACAGCTTCCCCTGGGCGAACAGCCCGAGCAGCCGCTCCTCGACGCCGCGGATGAGGAACGCCCGGGCGTACCCCGGCCGCAACCCGGCGTGGGCCGCGGTGGGGGCGGGCGGGGCGAGCAGCTCAGGCGGACTCATGCACGTCCTCGGCGGCGAACCCGGGGCGGATGGCGACGACCACCGCCGGCGGGCAGGCGACGGTGGCGTTGGCCGGCACGTCGTGCATGACCACCGCGTTGGCCCCGATCCGGGCCCCGGCCCCGACCGTCAGCCCGCCGGTGATCTTCGCCCCGGCCCCGACGAACACGCCGTCCCCGAGCACCGGCGACGCCCGCCCCTCGGCCCCGATCGTGACCTGGTGCTCGACGAACACCCGGCTCCCCCCCCGGACGGCGGCGTTGATGAACACCCCCTGGGAGTGGATCAGGACGAACCCCGGGCCGAACTCCGCCCCCCGGCCGATCACGCACTGGCAAAAGACCGTGTTGATTTTATTGAACAGCATCGCCAGCGGGGCCAGGCGGTTGCGGTGGCTCCACTGCATCAGCCGGTACCACACCATCGCCGCCGTGCCGTCGGTCAAAAGGGTCTTGGCCAGGGCCTTCCAGCCGTGCCCCTCGTACATCCAGTCGGCCTTGGCCCGGAGGTCGGCCCGGAGCAGCCGGAAGGCGGTGAGCATGGGTCGGACCGGGAGAAAACGAGCCGCACGATCGACGCCGAAGAAGACACGATCAGAACCAAACCAATCTTCGCGGTCTTATCGTGCCTTTTCCGCGTTCATCGTGCGGCTTCTTCGGCCCCCGCGCTACGCCTTGACGATCTTCTCCCGGCCGGCGGTCACGCCCTTGGTGGCGTTCCGGGTGTCGACCACCAGCCGGCTGTGGGCCACGATCATCCCGTAGTCGTAGGCCGAGTGGTCGGTGGCGATCAGCACGCAGTCCTGGGCGGCCAGGTACTCCGGGGTCAGCGGGCTGCTGGACATCGCGTCCATGTGCGGGTAGTGCCGCATCTTGGGCAGGTGGGGGATGTGCGGGTCGTTGTACGTCACCCGCGCCCCCTTCGCGAGCAAGAGCTCCAGCAGCTCGAACGACGGGCTCTCCCGCGGGTCGTCGATGTCCTTCTTGTACGCCATCCCCAGGAGGGCCACCTTGCTCCCCTTGACCGGCTTACCGGCCTCGTTCAGGGCCTCGGCGATCCGGGTGACGACGTAGGTCGGCATGGAGGTGTTCACCTCCCCGGCCAGCTCGATGAACCGGGTGTTCAGCCCGTACTTCCGGGCCACCCAGGTCAGGTAGAACGGGTCGATCGGGATGCAGTGCCCGCCGAGCCCCGGGCCGGGGTAGAACGCCTGGAACCCGAACGGCTTGGTCTTGGCCGCGTCGATCACCTCCCACACGTCGATCCCCATCCGGTCGTACAGCACCTTCAGCTCGTTGACGAGGGCGATGTTGATCGCCCGGTACGTGTTCTCCAGGATTTTGCAGGCCTCGGCGACCTCCGGGCTGTTCACCCGGACGACCTGCGGGACGACCGCCCCGTACAGGGCACACGCGGCGTCGGTGCTCGGGCCGTCCAGCCCGCCGACCACCTTCGGGATGTTCGACACCGAGAACGTCGCGTTCCCCGGGTCCTCCCGCTCCGGGCTGAACGCCAGCAGGAAGTCCTGCCCGGCCTTCAGCCCCCGCTTCTCCAGGATCGGCAGGACGACCGCCCGGGTGGTGGTCGGGTAGGTGGTGCTTTCGAGGACGACGAGCTGCCCCGGGCGGAGCTGGGCGGCCACGGCCTCGGCCGACTTCTCGACGTAGGACAGGTCCGGCTCGCGGGCGTCGGTCAGCGGGGTCGGGACGCAGATCAGGACCGCGTCCGGCTCGCCCAGCCGGGCGAAGTCGGCCGTCGCCTCGAACTTCTCCCGCATCCCGGCGATCACCTCGTCCGGGAACTGTTTGATGTACGACTTACCGGCGTTCAGCTTCTCGACCTTCTGCTTGTCCACGTCGAACCCGAGGACGCGGAACCCGCCCTTGGTGAACGTCTTGGCCAGCGGCAGCCCGACGTACCCGAGGCCGATGATCCCGACGGTGGCCGTCCTGGCGGCGATCCGGGCCGGCAGGTCGGCCGGGGACGCGGCGGACTTCGACGGGGCGGGGGGTGCGGCGGCGGCCATACGGTCTCCCGGCGGTGCAACAGGAATGGTCGGGTGGCACAGGCATTCCTGCCTGTGCGGGTCAACTCTTGGTCAGCACGTCGAGGATGCGGCGGGAGGCGTGGCCGTCCCACCTGTCCGGGACCTTGTGCCCGCCCCGGCCGGCCCTCAGCGCGGCCTTCGCCGCGGCCACGATCTTGTCCGGGTCCATCCCCACGAGCACGTTCGTCCCCTGGTCGATGGTGCTCGGCCGCTCGGTGTTCTCCCGCAGCGTCAGGCACGGCACCCCGAGGTACGTCGTCTCCTCCTGGATGCCGCCCGAGTCGGTCAGTACCAGCCGGGCGTGGCTGACCAGCTTCATGAACTCCAGGTAGCCGAGCGGCTCGACCAGCTTCAGGTTCGGCAGGCTCACGGACTGCGCGGCCAGGGCCTTGCGGGTCCGCGGGTGGACCGGGAAGACCACCGGCAGCTCTCGCTGGACCTGCTCAACCGCCCGCAGGAGGCCGCCGAAGACGGCCGGGTCGTCCACGTTCGCCGGCCGGTGCAGGGTCAGGACCGCGTAGCCGTTGTCCTCGACCCCGAACGTCCGCAGGTCGACCGACCCCTCGAACTGATCCCGGCAGGCGACCAGCGTGTCGATCATCACGTTCCCGACGAAGTGGACCCGGCGGGGGCCGGCCCCCTCCTTCTTCAGGTTCTCCACCCCGCTCGGCTCGCTGACGAACAGCCACTCGCTGATGGCGTCGGTCAGGAGCCGGTTGATCTCCTCCGGCATGGTCCGGTCGAAGCTCCGCAAGCCCGCCTCGACGTGGGCCACCGGGACCCCGAGCTTCACCGCGGTCATGGCGCAGGCGATCGTCGAGTTCACGTCCCCGACCACCAAGACGACATCCGGCTTCTGCTCCTGGACGACCGGCTCGAACCGCTTCATCACCTCGGCCGTCTGGACCGCGTGGGACGCCGACCCGACCTCCAGGTCGACGTCCGGCTTGGGGATGTTGAGCTGCTCGAAGAACAGCTTCGACATCTTCTCGTCGTAGTGCTGGCCGGTGTGGACCAGCCTGGCCGCGACCCCCGGGCGGCGGGCCACCTCCCACAGGATCGGGGCCACCTTCATGAAGTTCGGCCGGGCCCCGGCCACCACGGTCAGCTTCACGGCCGGCCCCCCTTCGGCGCCGGGACGGCGGCCAGGTGCCGGCCGATCTCCCGCAGCCGGGCGTCCCACCCCTCGGCCCGGACCAACTCGCTGATGTCGGCCCGGGGCCCCGGCTCCTCCAGCGCCTCGCCCACCTGGCGGGTGAAGTCCGCGTGGGTGTCGGCCACCCGGCAGGTGCCCAGGATGGCGACCTCCGGAATATTGGTGGCCACCACCGGCAGCCCGGCCGCCAGGTACTCGCGGACCTTGAGCGGGTTGGCGGCGAGCGTCAGCTCGTTGATGCGGAACGGGTTCAGGCCGACCTGGAACGCCTTGCAGTAGGCCGGCAGGTCGGCGTAGGGCTTCCGCCCGAGCAGGTGGACGTTCGGCAGGGCTTTGAGAACCGACACGTCGGTCGTGGCCTTGCCCAGGACGACGAGCGACCCGTGCGGGTACGCTTTGGCGACCTCGGCCATCAGTTCGACATCGACCCAGTCGGCGATCAGCCCGAAGAAGCCGATGACCGGCTTGGGCAGGTTCGCCACCTCGGGCGGGACGACGGTGGCCGGGTCGAGGGCCTTGCGGAAGTGGTGGAAGTCGACCCCGTGCCGGACCACCACCGTCCGCGGGTTGTACTTGCTCTTCGTCTCGTACAGCTTGTCGGCCGAGACGATGACGAGGTCCGACTTCCGGAGCAGGTCGGCCTCCAAGTCGAGGATGGCCTGGGCCGTGACACCGCTGAACGCGCTGTACTCGTCGACGCACTGGTAGATCAGCGTCTCCTCGCCGAGTTGGCCCGCGAGGATCGACGCCGCCGGGTTGAACACCCAGTTGATCGGCCGGCGGAAGTCCAGCTTCCTCATGGCCGACCGGACCTGCCGGCGGAGCCACCAGCGGTTGAACCCGCGGGCGGCCTTCAGCCCGTAGGCCGGGACGGCCAGCGGGTTCAGGACGAACAGGTTCGGCTCGACCTCCTTGAGCGGCTCCCGGGCGGCGTTCAGCTTCTTCCACATCCGCCCGAGGTCGGCCTTGCTGCCCAGCGACGGCGTCCGGTAGCCGATCGAGTTGACCCACAGGACCCGGTTGTCCCGGGCCAACAGCCGCATCAGATGCGTCTTGGACAGCGGGTCGCCGGTCCAGTCGTGGCTGAAGCAGAGGATGTCGCGGCCGGTCAGGGCCGGGCTGTCAGCGGGGGCGGGGGCGGCGGCCGGGCGGGGCTCGGCGGTCGTCGCGGTCACGGAGGTCCTCTTGGGTCGCGCGGCGGGGGCGGGCCACGGGGTTCAGGATAGAACGGAATCCCGCGGCGGGTGTCGGGAATCGGGCGAGCGGGGGGCGTGAGCCCCCCCGTGGGTTGTACCACAGGGGGCGCACGCCCCCCCCACGCCCGGCGGGTTAACCC
>JAIEQO010000618.1 GCA_019747655.1 Gemmataceae bacterium
TGTTCGCGGGGGGGCGGGGGCTGGCCGGGCGGTCGGCCGCGGCCGGGCCGAGGACGTGCTGGCGGCGGCTGCGGCGGGCGATCTCGAGGCCGTCCGGGTGGTGCGGGAGGCGGGGGAGGCGGTCGGGGCGGCGGTCGGCTGGCTGGTCAACGTCCTCGACCCGGAGGCCGTCGCGGTCGGCGGCGGGCTCGGGCTGGCCGGCGGGCCGTACTGGGACGCGCTGGTCGATTCGACCCGCCGGCACGTCTGGGCCGAGGCCGCCCGGGGCCTACCGGTTGTGCCGGCCGGACTTGGGGCCGACGCCGGGCTGGTCGGGGCGGCGGTGGCCGTCCGGGACGGCTGACCCCCTCCCCCCCTCTGTTTTCGCGATCTCGACGAACTGCTGGGATTCGTAGCGGTTTCGCGCGATTCCGGCGTGGTGATACCGGCACGCTCGGCCGGCCGCCGCGACCCAACCCGCTGCCCGTTTGCGACTTGCGGCCCGACCGAACCGATCCCGCAGACCGGCACGGTCGGCGTCCCCCGCCGCCATCTACCCGGCGGGCAGAATTGCACATCTGTACTCTACTATCCGGTTGGGGCAAGTCAAATCATTTCGCGCCGTCCGGCCGGAAAAATCCGCCCAGCCAGATTGACAGCCCGGACCAATCTGTCAGGATGGGGCGCGTCCGCCCGGCCGGCCCGGTCAGCCGGGCGGGTGCGGTCCTCGTCTCCGTCCCCTCTCCGGCATCGCCCATGTCGCCGCGGAACGTCCTGAAGCCGGCCCGGGCCCGCCTGTCGGTCGCCGAAGCCGAGGAGCGGAACGCCCCGAACAGCCTGTACTCCCCCCTCGACCCGCTGGGCGAGCTGCTTCCGCTGGCCGACGCCCCGGCTTGGCTCTCGGCCGCCGAGGTGGCCCCGTCGGTCATCACCGTCACCGGCCCGGAGGCCGTCACCCCGCCGCCGGCGGTCGAGCCGTTCCGCGGCCCGGCGACCGAGGGGGTGACGGCCGCCCCGGCGACAGCGACCGACCTATCGGCCCCGCCGGGCGACCTGCTGGCGGCGGACATCCTGTGGGACCCGGCGGCCGTCCCGGTCGAGGGGTCGGTCAGCGACACGGACATGGTGGCGGCCGAGCCGGAGGCCGGGCCGTCGGACGCGGCGGCGGCCGGCGGGCCAGGGGTGGCGTTCGAGGCCGCGAAGGGCGGGGGCGACGGGGCCGACGGCGGCCAGACCGAGCCGGCCCTGCTGGCCGACCCGGACGGGACGGGGGAGTCAGACGGGGAGGTCGTCGAGGGCGACATCGGGGAGGGGTACGCCCTGACTTCATCATGGAGCAGCACGGGGGCCGCGTCCGGCGACCTGGACATCATCACGTCGGGCGGGGCGGAGTACGACGAGGCGAAGGAGCTGAACCCGGGCGGGTGGGTGGCCGTCAACAACGACAACGACAACTACAACTTCGATACGTCTGACAAGGCGATCACGACTAAGCAGATTTTCGACTTGGACGATACCGGCAAGGTCGACCGCGAAAACGACTTGGTCGGAATCTTGGTCAAGGCCACCACCCCACACCCGACGAACCCTGGTAAATTCACGCTGGAATGGACCAGTTCGAAGATTATGTTGTACCGGTCGGCCGACAAGGACATGCCGGTCCAGACCGGTGTCGTGGTGGCGGCGAACGACAAGTTTTACGTCGAGGGTCGGGCGATGACCGGAGTGCCCGCAGACGAGAAAATCACCCTCGGCTGGGTCGATGATAAGACCAAAGGGCGGGGAGTAGTCGACACGGTGGCGTTCAACGTCTACGAGGTTCGCGGCGCCATGAACGTGCCTGGCTACTCGAACCACACGTATTCAATCCGGACCCCAGATGCCCGGGTCTCGACCATCGACACGGTTATTGGGGGGAAGGCCGATCCGACGACGGTCGTGAATCCGACCACGTTCACCACAAGCCGCGACATCCTCTGGGACGGTGGGCCGATTCTCGGGAAGTACAAGGCCACCCCGGTGGTCGGCGAGCCGTTCTGGAGCGACCGTGAGGTGAACGTCGTCCGGGTCGAATTCACCACCGCCGCCGGCCCGAACAACCGGTTGACCCTCAACAACTTCCCGTCACAAGATCCCGTAAATCAAGCCCGCATTCTGTCTCACGCAACGGTAGCCATGACGGCCGACCTTCGCGTTACGACGATAGACGGGCCGCCTGTGACCGCTGGCGGTGTAATGCGAGGGGTGAAGTTTATCGAGATGGGGTTTATCCAGCATGTCAAGGCGGAGAAGATGAACGGGGTCTACAGAGACCTACTCGTCCCGCAGCGACTGAGGCACGAACTCCAAGACGGGCAGTACTACCTCGATACATCGATCGAGCCGGTGTCCAACCGGCCGTGGTATAACAAGTCGAATGATCCGAGGTTTGGCACGCGGGGCTATTTCCGAACTACTACAGATCCCGTTAACGCGATCGTGGATACGGATTTCAACATCACGGATACGCCGAGGGTCGAAGGAACCGATCCGGATCAATTCGATATTGTCCTCGATCCGCTCGGTGAGGATCGGGTCGATTATTTTAACATTTTTATGGACTTTACTCTAACATTTGTTGCTCACACGCTCGACACCACGGCCATTTCAAATCCCTACACCGAGCGGGCGCAGGTCTTTTGGCAGTTCGACGGGTCTGGTCCGGTCGACAAGCAGGGCAAGTGGAGTATGGCCGACGGCTCCTCGGGCAACACTTCGCTGATCCCGAGGTTCAGAGCCACCGTGAGCGGTCGGACGGTCGCCGTCCCCGTCGCCTTAGGGAATAACGCCTGGGTGGCGGACTGGCGAGCACAGAATCTGGACTGGGTTTTAGAAGATTTATAGATATGTACATAATCGTAATATTTTGTATGATGGTCTTGACGCCGTCCCTACCGGCCCCGTCCGAGACGGGGCCGATAAATCTCGTCCTAGCCGTGGTAGTGAAGACGGACGAAGGCGGCGCGAAGGCCGAACTGAAGATCACACGGGTGTACGCGGGCGACGCCGGGCTCGCCGATGCGATGTTTACCGACCGCCTGGGTCGAAACCTGAGCGTCAAGGCCGACGGATTTAAGTTGGGCGAAGAGGGCCTGTGGTCGGTGGCCCGGTCGGACGAAAAACTCGTTGTCACGCGAGATCCGCTACTACCGTTTCCCGGCTGTGCGCGTAAGCGGTTGTATCCACGGTACGCGGAACTCACGGCTGTTGCGGAGGCCGTCGGCTCGGTGGCCGCCACCCCGAAGGAGCGGCGGCCAAGACTATTAACCGAGTACGCCCTGTCCCGAACCCCGGAGGTTGCCGCTTGGGCTGTAATCGCCCTCGACGCGGGCGGGGAACCTCTCGACAAGTTCGCCGCCAGGTTGGATGTTGTGACGGCCGGGCAGGTGGCGGTCGACGAGGCGCTTTGCCGGAGGAGACAGGAGGACTGGACGGAGTCGAAGGCCCGGGATGGCCTCCTCCGCTCGTGGGTCGCCGGGAAAGCTGATTCCCACGACGCGGGCCTCATCTTAGGCCGTATCGACCTGTCCGCCCAGAAGGACGAGCTGACCCACGAGCGGGCGGCCGACCTCAGCCGTGCCGCGGCCGAGAACGCGAGGTGGCCGCGGGAGTCGCGGCTCGAGGCGGTGCGGCGGGTCGGGCTGAGCGGGGCCCGCGCGGTGAACGACGACCCGGCATTCGACTGGCTGCTGCTCCAAGTCCGGACAAACCCTGATGTCGAGTTCCGCCGTAAAGCGGCGGGTACCCTCAAGCGGTTCACACTCACGCTGTCCCGCCTTGAAGCGTTAACGGAACTCCTTAAAGAGCGGGACGACCGGGAAGTGATCAACCTGTTACAGCGGGCAGTTCAGCAGAAGGAAAAGAGGGAGTAGCCGCTCGGACCGTCGAACCAGCCGGACAACTCGCTCATGTCTCAATGCCTGGTGCTGGTGCCGGTCGGCGGGGGCGGGCTCGACCCCGGGTGCGCCGCCGGGCTGGTGGAGTTGGAGCGGCGGGGGTACGCGGTCCGTCGGGTGTATGGGTACTCGGCCGTCGACGCCGCCCGTAACCAGATGGCGACCGACGCCCTGGCCGACGGGTTCGACGAGCTGTTCTGGATCGACAGCGACATCGTCTTCGACCCGGCCGACGTGGACCGGCTCCGGGCCCACGGCCTGCCGTTCGCCTGCGGACTGTACCCGAAGAAGGGTCCCCGGGAGATGGCCTGCGCCTTCCTCCCCGGCACCAGCAGCGTCACCTTCGGGGCCGGCGGTGGGCTGCTCGAAGTCCGCTACTGCGGGTTCGGGTTCACCCACACCCGCCGGGCCGTCTACGACGCCGTCCGCGAGACGCTCCGACTCCCCACCCTGAACCAGCGGTTCCCCAAAACGCTCGTCCCGTACTTCGCCCCGCTGGCCGTCAAGGACGGGGACGGCGGGTGGTACCTGGGCGAGGACTACGCCTTCTGCGAGCGGGCCCGGCAGGCCGGGGTGCGGGTGATGGCCGACACGACGATCCGCTTATGGCATGTCGGGCCCTACCGGTACGGTTGGGAGGACGCCGGCCGAACCCCCGACCGGTACGTTACCTACGTCTTCCACCTGCCGCCGGACGGACCCCCGCCGTCGGCCTAACATCGAGTCTTTCGTACCGGATTTATTGGTTTGGCCGTAGGGTGTGTGTGTTGCCAAACCAAATCAATGAGAATCGGCTTGGCCCCAGGGGACATCGGCCCGGGCGTGCGGCGGGTGGTCGGCGGCGGCCATTTGGGCGGCCGCGTCCCGCCCGGCGTCCCCGAGGTGCGGCAGGTCCGACAGCGGCAGGGCCGGCCACTCCCGGTAGAAGGCGATGTCGTCGGCCACCGCCGCCGGCACCAGCTCGACCCCCGGCAGGGCCTCGGCCACCAGCCCCCGGAACCGGTCCCCGTCCGCCCCCGGCGGGGCCGACAGGATCATCACCTCGTCCTGGCCCCGGCCGCTCAGTCCGCCCAGCTCCGGGGCCGCCTCCCCGAACGCCTCGCCGATGAGCGGGTGGTCGGCCTCGTCGCCGGAGCGGTTGCGGAAGAACACGGCCGCCGGGTCGGCGGCGTCGAGCTTGGCGTCCAGGAACGCCCGGGCCCGGGCCAGGAGCAGCTCCCGGAAGTGGGCCCCCTTCTCGGCCGGCTTCAGGCAGACGGCGGCGACGCCCTTGAACTTCCGCTGGGCCTCCCGCTGGACCCCGGCGTCGTACTCCCGCACCTCGTCGGCCGACAGCCCGGCCAGGAACCGGTCGGCCGCGTCGTCGAGCGTCTGGCAGCCGTCGGGCAGGATCAGCCGGCCCGGGCCGGCCGGGTCGGGGGTGACGGCCACCTCCTTGCTGCCGGGCGGGGCCGGGGGGGCGAAGGCGGCCTCCAGGTCGGCCAGGGCGGCCCGGCAGGTGCCGAGGTCCCGCAGGTACTCGGGGGCGGACCCGGCCAGCCGCCGGTACAGGGCCAGGGCGTGGTCGAGGAGGTGGAGCTGGAGCCGCTTGCGGGGGTAGACGCGGAGCAGGTCGAGGGCGTCGGCGGTGGCCCCGGCGGTGCGGATGGCGGCCAGCGGTCCGCCCCCGGTCAGCCCGCCGATCACCTGGAGCGACCGGCCGTACAGGGTCCGGACCTCCCGGTCGAGGTCGGCCCGGACCGGCTCCAGGGCGTCCACCTGCCGCTTGGCCCGGTCGCCGACCTGGCGGACGGCTTCTTCGGCCCCGGCCAGCCGGTACTCCGGCTTCTCGACGAACCCGACGGCCATCAGGGCGACGGCCGCCTCGGCCTCCCGGCCCAGCTCCTGGGCCTTGGCCGCCAAGGGCGGGTGGACGGCCCCGCGGGTGTCGTCGTCCTCGTCGGCCGTCGGCTTGCCGACCAGCCGGATGAGCTGTTCGAGGACGGCCACCCCGGCGGCCGCGTCGAACCGGCCGCTCCCGGGGGTGCGGGTGCGGAGCGGGTGGAGGACGGCGTCGAAGGCGGCGTCCGGGTCTTCGCCGAGGGCGGCCTTGGCGGTCGCCTCCAGGGTGTCGAGGACCGCCTCGAACCCGAGCCGCTTGTCGGCCCAGTAGGCGTCGAGCCAGGCGGTGACCGGGTCGCGGACCGGGCCGGGGTCTTTGGCCGCCCACCGGCGGAGGGTCTGCCCGGCCAGCCGGCGGGTGGCCGCCGCCAGCACCTCCGGCCGGGGCCACGTCAGGCGGTAGAGGCCGAACGTAAAGAAATGCGGATTGTGGATTGCGGAATTCGGATTGGAAGAAGAGGCCCGGTCACCGCCTTCGATTCCGCATTCCGCATTCCGCATTCCGCATCCCGAGCGGGCCCGGCCCGCGGGCGTGAGCAGCTCCTGGAACAGCCCGCGGGCGGCCCGGGCGGCGACGGCGGCCCGGCCCCTCGGGTCGATCGACTTCGGCAGGTCGAGCAGCCCGAGCCGGGCGAACGGCGGGCCGTCGTCGGTCACCGGGGCCTCGCCCTTGTCGAACGCCACCTGGTAGCGGGACTGGCCGGCCTGGAAGTGGGCGACCTCGGCCAGGGCGGCGTGGGCGTTCCCCAGGGCCGGGCCGCGGGGGGCGGTCCGGTCGGCCGGCGGGACCAGGAACAGCCCGTGGACCTCCGGCTTGCGGTAGCCGGCCGCCCGCAACTCGTGCCGGAGCAGGTAGGCCAGGTCGACGGCCATCCCGCCGCCGGTCCCGCCGCCCAGCCCGGCCACCAGGTACACCCGGGGGCGGTTGGTCCGCACCCCGAGGCCGGTCGCCGCGTCGGCCCGGTCGAGGGCGTCCCCGGCGGTCAGGGCCTCGACCTCCTGCCGGACCCGGGCGGCCACCGCCTTGTGGTTGTCCACCAGGGCCAGCCGGCCGAACGCCCGCACCCCGTCGGCCGGGCCGGGGTTGCGGGACAGCTTGTACAGGGCCCCGGCCGGCATCCACCCGTCGACCGGCGGCAGGCCGTCCCGCTGGAGGTAGTGGGCCGGCCGGTGGAGCCGGGCCACCACCGCCTCCCGGGGGGCGAACCCGGCCGGGTCGTCGGGGGCGAACTCGGGGGCGGCGGCCGGGTCGGTGTCGACCAGCAGGTAGCGGACGTTCGGGGTCTTGTCGGCCGTCCCGTACCGGTCGTGGATGACCCGCCGGAGGTGCTCGACGGTCAGCCGCCCGACCCCGCCGACGGCGACCACCAGGGCCGGGAACAGGACGCCCGTACCGGTCCGCTCCGGGGGGGCGATGCCGTGGGCGTGCATCCGCCCGGTCTGGAACACGTCCGGCCGGGCCAGTGTCATCGCCGGGGCGGCCGGGCGGGCGGCCACCCCGGACCGGCCCTGCGTCACCAGCCGGGGGACGAGCTGCCCGGCCGGTCCGAGGGCGACCAGCGGGGGCAGCGGGGTGCTGCTGTCCGGGGCCGGGGGGACCGACCGGGGCGGGGGGGTGAGCGGCTCGGCCAGGGGCGGCTGGGAGTCCCCGGGCCGGACCCGGGTGGCCAGGGCCGACGGGCCGGCGTCGCCGGCCGGCCCGCACGGGGTGTTCACCGGGGTCGGCGGGGCCGGGGCGAGCGGCAGCCCGGCCTGCTTGAGGGCCCGGACCAGGTCGGTGCAGGTCGGCCAGCGGTCGTCCGGCCGCTTGGACAGGGCCTTCCCGACGGCCGCCCGGTCGGCCGGCGGCAGGGCCGCCATCTCCGGGTTGCCGGTGATGTGCTGCATCATCAGCTGCCGGGTGTTCGCCCCGTTGAACGGGCGGGTCCCGGTCAGCAGTTCCTGAAAGACGATGGCCAGGCTGTACTGGTCCGAGTACCGGCTGACGTACCCCTCGAACGTCTCCGGGGCGGCGTACACCGGCGTCACCCCGCCGGTGACGGTGGCCCGGATGCCGTCCATCAGCTTGGCCAGCCCGAAGTCGCCGACCTTGACGTGGTTGAAGACCAGGAACAGGTTCTGCGGCTTGATGTCGAGGTGCTGAATCTGGTAGTGGTTGTTCATCAGGTCGAGGGCCTCGGCGGCCTCGGCCAGGTAGCTCAACAGCTCGTCCCGGGGGATGCCCGGTAGCCCCCGCCCGCGGCACTCCCGGAACCGGTCCCACAGGTTCCGGTCGGCCAGCTCCATGACGATCATGAGCTGGCCGTCGATGATGTCGTAGCGTTCGAGCGACAGGACGTAGGGGTGGCGGATGCCCTGGACCCGCTTCAGCGCTTTCAACTCCTGTTCGGCCGGGCGGCTGTCCTCGTCGGCGGCGTCGAGGTCGCCGAAGACGAACTTCATCGCCTTGTGGAGCCCGCCCGGGGCCTCGACCCGCCA
>JAIEQO010000870.1 GCA_019747655.1 Gemmataceae bacterium
TCGCCCCCGCCGCCCGCTGCCCCGCCCCCGCCGGCCGAGCCGCCGAAGCCGATCCGGCCGACCCGGTTCAGCGTCAGCGACAGCCCGAGCCCGGTGGTCGAGTTCCGGGACGACCGCGGCCGGGTGATCGGGTCGGCCCTGGCGTTCGCCGGGTACACCGGCCCGGTCAACCTGGCCGCCGGCGACCTGAACGGCGACGGCGTGCTCGACGTGGCGGTGGCGGCCGGGGAGGGGGGCGGCCCGCGGGTCCGGGTGATCGACGGGGCGACCGGCCAGCAGCTCGCCAACCTGATGGCCTACGACGCCAAGTTCCGCGGCGGGGTGAACGTGGCGATGGCCGACGTGACCGGCGACGGCCGGGCCGACCTCGTCACCGGGGCCGGGACCGGCGGCGGCCCGCACGTCAAGGTGTACGACGGGGCGACCGGCCGGGTGCTGACCGAGTTCATGGCCTACGACGCCAAGTTCCGGGGCGGGGTCGGGGTGGCCGCGGTGGACCTCGACGGGGACGGCAAGGCCGAGGTGCTGACCGGCCCCGGGGCCGGCGGCGGGCCGGTGGTCAAGGTGTTCGACCCGCAGACCGCGGAGGAGCGGCAGGCGGTGTTCGCCGCCCCGGCCGAGTCCCGCGACGGGGTCGACCTGGACATCGCCCTCGACCCGGTCGGCGGGTCGATCATCACGGCCGTCTCGCGGGCCGAGGGGGACGAGCCGCTGGCCCGGTTCCACAGCCAGCTCCAGGCCGGCGACCCGCTGCTGGTCAGCCTCGCTGAGGGCAACCCGGCCCGGGCGGCGTAGGGCATGTCCGGGGCGAGCGGGGGGCGTGAGCCCCCCGGTTTCCGGGCGAACCCCGAGTGTGAGCGAGGGGGTGGGCCTACCCCCTCGCTCACGCTCGGGGTTCGCCAAGACATCACGGGCTCACGCCCCCCGCTCGCCAAGTCCTGTCAAAACCGGACCGCGCCGCCGAGCGTGAACAGCATCATGAAGATCGCCGGGATCATGAGCAAGACGGCGTACCCGGCGAGTTCCTTGCGGGCGGCGTACCCGTCGCCCGGCTCGGCCGGTGGGCGCGGCAGCCGGCCGAGCGGGACGGCCAGGACCGTGGCCGGGTCGGGCCGCGGGTACAGGGCGTATAAGGTTACGCCGACTGCGATCACCAGCGGGAAGATGTAGTACCGGGCTTTCGAGGTCGGCTGGGCGACCTCAGCGAACACGGCCGTCGGGATCACCGCGACCAGCATCGCGACCGCGAAGAACGCCCACCGGAACACATACGTCCGGGCGGAGACGGCGTTGTCCCGGCGGTTGGACTGGTACGACGGCTGGGCCGGATCGAGCCGGGCAGCAGCGGCCAACGCGACATCGGCGGTCCGGTGCAGTGACAGTCGCCGGCGGCCCCGAGCCTGCTCCGCACGGGCCCAGTCCACCCGCCCGAGCAGGTTGAGCAACAGGTGCGAGTTCGGGTGAAGCCGGACGCCGGCCTCGGCCGTGGCCCGGGCCTCGTCGAGCCGCCCGAGGTTGTAATCGGCCCACCCCTTCCAGCGGAACAGACTCTCGTTCTCGGCGTCGTGGCGGAGCCCGTCGACCGCGGCCTCGCGGGCTTCCTCGAAGTGGTTCAGGTTGGCCAGGACGTTCGCCAGCATGGCATACGCCCAGGCGTAGGTGGGGTCTAGCTGGACCGCCCGGCGGGCCGGGTCGAGGGCGTCCTTCGGCCGGTTGAACCAGTTGAGGGCACAAGCCAGAGTGCCGACGGCCCAGGCGTCCTGCGGGGCCAGCCGTGCCCCTTCGCGGGCGGCCTCGACGGCCTCGTCGCCGCGGTTCCGGGCCAACAGGGCACGGGCGAGGTGGGTGTACCCGCTCCCGCACTCGGGATTCCGGGCGATCGCCTCCCGCGCGGTGGCCTCGGCCGCGGCGAACCGCCGCAGCCCGAGCAGAAGGTTCAGCCGGTCTGCGGAGTCTGTCATGGCCGAGTGCAGGTCGTTGGGCAGTCGGTTCAGAGGGCGAGTAGGCCGGCCGCCAGCAGTGGGAGTACCATCATGGCGACGATGATGACCCAGTGCCGCCGCCCGCGCCTCCGTTCCCGGCGACTCCGCGGGAGGGCCGACAGCCCGAACCACCCGACCGGGGTGGCGAGTTGGCAGGCCTCCGAACGCGAGAGAATGCCCAGCGAAAGTATGACGAGGCAGGGCATGACGATTACCCCACAGCAGCAACCTGGGCCCCTGCCGCCCGGATACACGAAGTAGTCGAGCACGTTGACCGTCCCGACCGCGAGCAGGTGTCCGAAGAGGACGAGGTGCAAACCCGCCCAAACACCGGCCGCGGTGGCGTTCAGTCTCAGGTTCCGCCGATATGCCGGGTCGGCCGGGTCCAGCCGGATGGCCTCGGCGAACGCCCGATGAGCGTCCCGGTGCCACCGGACCCGGGCCGGCGGCCACCACGTCTCCCTGGCCCGGAATAGGGCGACGACCCCGACCAGGTTGGTCAGCATGGCCGAGTTCGGGTGGAAGCGAAGGCCGGCCGCGGTCGTCCCGAGGGCGGCCTCGCTCCGGCCGAGTTGGTATTCCACCCACGCCTTGCGGTTGAGCAGGACTTCGTCCGTCGGGTCCCGGCGCAACCCGTCCTCGGTCGCCCGAAGGGCGTCCAGGTGTTGCCCCTTCCGCTCCAATAGGTCGGCGAGCACCACGTAAGCCCAGGCCGATGACGGGTCGAGCCGCAACGACTCCCGGATCGCGGCCAGCCCGCCCTCCACGTCACCCGCCGCACCCCGGACCCAGGCAAGGATGGCGAGCGGCCACCCGTCGGCCGGCGCCTTCGTGACCCCGACACGGGCGGCCGCCTCCGCCTCCGAGCACCGGCCGAGCACGTTCAGGGCCCGGGCTAAATGGGTGTACCCCGCTCCCCACTCCGGGTCCCACCCGATCGCCTCCCGAGCGAACCGTTCGGCGTCGGCGTACCGGCGGAGGCTGAGGAGCAGGTTCAGCCGCTCGTTCGCCGCGTCCCGGTCCGGCACGCTCATCGGAGTTTGAGGTACTTGGCCAAGTCGTCGTACTGCCCGCCGTCGTTGGCGTAGAGGGCGTAGTTCCGGGCGTCGGCGAACCACTCCCGGGTGCTCGGCTTCCCCTGCCCGGCGGCGACCACCAGGTCCTTCGTCACCAGCGGCTTCGGCACCCCGGTCCGCATCGCCTCGGCCAGCTTCGCCTCGACCGCCCGGTCCACCACCGCCTTCAGGTCGGCCCCGGAGAAGTCGGCCGTCGCCTTCGCCACGGCCGCGTGGTCGATCTCGCCCAGCGGTTTGCCGGCCAGGTGGAGCTTGAGGATCGCCGCCCGGGCCGGGGCGTCCGGCGGGGGGACGAACACGATCTTGTCGAACCGCCCCGGCCGGCGGAACGCCGAGTCCATGTGCCACGGGGCGTTCGTCGCCGCCAGGATCAGCACCCCGTCGTTCGACGCCTCGACGCCGTCCAGCTCGCTCAGGAACTGGTTGATGACCGGCCGGACCGTGGACTGCCGGAAGTCGGCCCGGCTGGCGGCCAGGGCGTCGACCTCGTCGAAGAATAGGACGCACGGCCGGTTCCGCCGGGCCTGCTCGAAGACCTTGTGGAGGTTCTTCTCGGTGTTCCCGAACCACATGTTCAGGATGTCGTGCAGCCCGACGGCGATGAACGACCCCTTCACCTCGCCGGCCGTCGCCCGGGCCAGATGGGTGTTGTGGGTGACGACGCAGTGGTCGGTCAGGTAGAGGTGGTCCGGGTGGTCGATGAGCAGACATTGCGCCTCCCGCTCGCCGCCCAGCTCGACCCGGTCGACAACCCGTCGGACGAAGTACTTCGTCCGACGGCGGCACCGTGCCCGCTTCCGCTCCAGCCGGAACGCGGCGGCCGGGTCGTTGAGCCGGATGCCGAGGTGGTGGCAGTCCTTCCCGGTCGTCGGCTTCACCCGGACGGTGGCGATCCCACCGAGCGATTCCACCAGCCACTTGACCCCGGCGGCTAGGCGGTGGGAGGTCGTGTGATAGACCAACCGGCCGGTCTTCTCGGCCGTCCCGTCGGTGTCCATCAGCCCACGGAGCAGTTCCCACCGGTTCTCGGCCGAGTTGTAGAGGAAATCCGCGGGGATAAACTTCTCGTGCGACCCGAGGCCCCATAGCCCGAGGGCCCGGAGTTCGTCCTTGTACCGGTTCGGGAGTCCGCTCCGGCGTTCCTTCACAATGCGGTAGTCGCACGGCCGGTGGTTTCGGCGCAGGACGTACCCCGTGGCCAACACCCCGGACACCGACTCAACGAGTTGGGCGTCGGTCGTGCTGAAACAGAGGTTCGTGTTCGTGAACCCCCCGTCCCCGAGCAACAGGCCGAGCAGGTAGGGCGGGATCGTCGCCGGTCGGGCCGGGAGGGCGAGCGGGGAGGGGGTCCGGATCGCCATCAACCGGTCGCCGCACGGGCTGCGGAGGTGGTCGGCCAGGTAGGCGGTGGTGACGACCCGCCCCGACCACCCCCCGTGGAGCCGGTCGGCCAGCCACAGGTGCTCGGCGCAGGCTTCGACCGCGTCCCCGTCGGCGAAGGTGATTCGGTAAATCGGCTTGCGGCCCTGGGGGTACACGCCGGCCACCCGGGCGGTGCCGCCGTCCGGCACGCACACCTCGTCCCCAACCCGGATATCGCCCATCGGACGCGGGCCGGAGGGGGTTTGCACACGGGCGGTGAGCGGCTGGGCCTTCCCACACCCCGGGGGGCCGTACAGCAGGAGGCCGCCGCCGATCGCCTTGCCGTAGGCCTTGTACAGGTCGGCGTGGGCCAGCGGGTAGATGATCTTCAGCCGCACCTCCTCCTTGACCCCGTCCATCCCACCGACATCCGTGAACGCCACCTTCGGCCGCTCGACCTCGGCCGGGCTCTCCCCCTCGTCGGCGAACCCGCCCGTTGGCACCCGCCCCTCCAGGTCCGAGTCGTCCGGCTCCTCTTCGTGCTTCCCGAACCGGGCGGCCAGCTCCGGGTCGGCAGCCTCCGGGTCGAGGGCGACGGCCTGCCGGTAGGCCCGCTCGGCGCGTTCGCCGTCGCCGGCCCGCAGGTGGAGCTTTGCCAGCAGCACCAGCGCGTCCGCCGACTCGTCGGTCCGGACCACGTCCTCGCAGACGACCAGCCCGGCCGACACCTTCCCCTGACTCAGATAAACCCTCGCCAGCCCGAGCTTGAGCCGTGTGTCACTCGGCGTCCGGGTCAACCCCTCTTTCAGCACCGCCTCGGCGTCGTCGCCCCGGCCGGCGGCGGCCAGCGAGTCGGCCAGGTGGAGCCGCAGCGGCACGTTGGTCGGGGAGACATTCAGCGCCTCCCGGAGCGGCTGGAGCGGGTCGTCGGTCGGCATGGGGGCGTCGGGGCTCGGGTGCAACCGGCCGGGTTTGCCTCACTATACCCGAACCGGCGGACCGCTTCGCCGGTCGGGTTGATTCGTGTTCGGAACGGGACTAGAATCTGGCCGGCTCGCCGTGATCCGCCGGTCCCTCCCGAACGGCCGCCCGCGACCCCGCGAGAATCCCCCGCCGGCCGGGGCGATCCAATTCTCAACGGGCGCGGAAACTTCGGCGCGGCGGCAGGAGGGGGCCGGTTGGAGCGGCCGTCGCCCGGGCATATGATGGCATGACGACCGGCCGCGGCCACACAGCCGCCCCGCCCCGGCGACAGAACGGGTGGCCCCGCCCACCTCGGGAGACGGCCTAGATGTATGAACGCTTCACCGACCGGGCCAGGAAGGTCATGCAACTGGCCAACCAGGAGGCCCAGCGGTTCAACCACGAGTACATCGGGACCGAGCACGTCCTGCTCGGGCTGGTGAAGGAAGGCTCGGGGGTGGCCGCCAACGTCCTCAAGAACCTCGACATCGACCTCCGGAAGATCCGGCTGGAGGTCGAGAAGATCGTCCAGCACGGGTCGGGCGGGGAGCAACTGACCCTCGGCCGGCTGCCCCACACCCCCCGGGCCAAGAAGGTCATCGAGTACTCGATCGAAGAGGCCCGGAACCTCAGCCACAATTACGTCGGGACCGAGCACCTGCTGCTCGGCCTGTTGCGGGAGCAAGAAGGCGTCGCCGCCCAGGTCCTGATGAACCTGGGCCTGAAACTCGAAGACGTCCGGGAAGAGGTCCTCAACCTGTTGGGGCACAACATGCCGAACGAGAGCGAATCCGGCGGGTCCGGCGGGGGCGGGACCGAGCGGTCGGCCGGCCGGAACAAGAGCAAGACCCCCGCCCTGGACTCCTTCGGCCGGGACCTGACCGAGCTCGCCCGCCAGAACAAGCTCGACCCGGTCATCGGCCGGGCCAACGAGATCGAGCGGGTCATCCAAATCCTGTCCCGCCGGCAGAAGAACAACCCGGTCCTCCTGGGCGAGGCCGGCGTCGGCAAGACGGCCATCGTCGAGGGGCTGGCCCAGCTCGTCATCGACCAGAACGTCCCCGAGTTGCTCCGCGACAAGCGGATCGTCGTGCTCGACCTGGCCATGATGGTGGCCGGGACCAAGTACCGCGGGCAGTTCGAGGAGCGGATCAAGGCGGTGATGAACGAGGTCCGCCGGGCCAAGAACACCATCCTGTTCATCGACGAGCTGCACACCCTGGTCGGGGCCGGCGGGGCCGAGGGGGCGATCGACGCCTCCAACGTCCTCAAGCCGGCGCTGGCCCGGGGCGAGATCCAGTGCATCGGGGCGACCACCCTCGACGAGTACCGCAAGTACATCGAGAAGGACGCGGCCCTGGCCCGGCGGTTCCAGGCGATCATCGTCAACCCGCCGTCGATGGCCGAGACGGTCGAAATCCTCAAGGGCCTGCGGGACCGCTACGAAGCCCACCACCGGGTCCAGATCACCGACGCCGCCCTGAAGTCGGCCGTCGAGCTGTCCGAGCGGTACATCAGCGGCCACTGCCTGCCGGACAAGGCGATCGACGTGATCGACGAGGCCGGGGCCCGCGTCCGGCTCAAGGCCATGACCCGGCCGCCGGACTTGAAGGAGCTGGACGAGTCGATCGAGAAGCTCAACCAGGAAAAAGAAGCCGCGGTGATGGAGCAGGACTTCGAGAAGGCCGCCCACCTCCGCGACCAGGCCGAGAAGCTCCGCAAGAAGAAGGAGCAGACCACCAAGGAGTGGCGGGAGAAGGCCAAGGAGACGGACGGCGTCGTCGACGAGGAGGTGATCGCCGAGGTCGTCAGCAAGATGACCGGGGTGCCGCTCAAGAAGGTCGGCGAGGACGAGACCCGGCGGCTCTTGAACATGGAGGCCGAGCTGCACGGGGCGGTCATCAGCCAGAACGAGGCCATCAAGGCCATCGCCAAGGCGGTCCGCAAGAGCCGGGCCGGGCTGAAGGACCCGAAGCGGCCGATCGGCAGCTTCATCTTCGCCGGCCCGACCGGGGTGGGGAAGACGCTGCTGGCCAAGCAACTGGCGAAGTTCATGTTCGGCGACGAGAACAACATCGTCTCGCTGGACATGAGCGAGTACATGGAGAAGCACAACGTCAGCCGGCTGGTCGGGGCCCCGCCGGGCTACATCGGGTACGAGGAGGGCGGCCAGCTCACCGAGAAGATCCGGCGGAAGCCGTACTCGGTGGTCCTGCTGGACGAGATCGAGAAGGCCCACCCGGACGTCTGGAACATGCTCCTCCAGATCATGGAGGAGGGGCGGCTGACGGACAACGTCGGCCGGGTCATCGACTTCAAGAACACCATCTTGATCATGACCACCAACATCGGGGCCGAGACGATCGTCCAGTCCGACACCCTGACCTCGGCGTTCACCCGGCACATGAACCAGAACGCCGAGGCCAGCTACCAGGAGATGCAGAAGCGGCTGAAGGGGCGGATGGAGAAGGAGTTCCGGCCGGAGTTCCTGAACCGGCTGGACGACATCATCGTGTTCCGGTCGCTGACCAAGGACGACCTGAAGGCGATCGTGAACATGGAGCTGGGGAAGGTCGAGAAGCGGCTCAAGGAGAAGGGGCTGGCCCTGAACGTGACCGAGGAGGCCAAGGACTTCCTGATCGAGAAGGGGTCGAGCCTGGAGTTCGGGGCCCGGCCGTTGCGGCGGGCGATCGAGCAGAACCTGGAGGACATGCTGTCCGAGGAACTGCTCAAGGGGAGCTTCCACGGGTCCGACACCCTGACCATCCGGGTGGCCGAGGCCGAGGGCGACAAGAAGCTGACGTTCGAGACGTCGAAGGTCGCCGCCGAGCCGGCGGCCGCCGAGCCGGCCGTCGCGGCGGCCGCCGTCGAGGCGAAGTAGCCTTCGGGCGAGCGGGGGGCGTGAGCCCCCTGTTCGGTC
>JAIEQO010000050.1 GCA_019747655.1 Gemmataceae bacterium
CGCGTCCTGCCACCGGGCCGGGGTCGGGGTCGCCGACCCGCCGGCCGTCGCCGCGGCGGCCGGTACCCCGGTCGCCGACGACTGGCCGGCCGACGCGAAGCCGTTGGCAGTGATCGTCCTGTCCGGCGAGACGTTCGGGTACGTCCAGCCGTGCGGCTGCTCGTCGCCCCAGAAGGGCGGGCTCGAACGCCGGGCCAACTTCGTCGCCGGCCTGAAGGCCCAGGGCATTCCCGTCGTCGGGGCCGACCTCGGCGACCTCTACCCGGACCGCCACCCGGTCGGCCCGCCCGGGCTCCTCACCCCGCCGGCCCAGGCCCTGCTCAAGTACACCACCTCCCTCCACGCCCTGCGGGACATGGGGTACGTCGCCGTCGGGGCCGGGAAGACCGAGTTCGCCGGCGGCCTCCCCCGGCTGGTCGCCGGGTACGCCCAGCAGAAGGAGCGGCCGCCGTACACCCTGGCCGGGAACGTCATCGGCCTGTCGGACAAGCGGCAGGTCCCGCGGGAGGCGTACTTCCCGCCGGCCGACGGCGGCACCCGTCCTACCGTCGGGCTGGCCGAGATCGCCGACGCCGGCGGGGTCAGCGTGGGTGTGGTCGGGATCGTCGGCAAGGACGTGTCCGAGATCGGGCGGAAGGCCGACCCGCTCCTGGAGTTCCTGATGACCCCCGACACCCTCAAGGACGCCGCGGCCGCGCTGCCCGACCGGGCCAAGAAGCCGGCGGTCAACGTCCTCCTGTTCCAGGGCCCGCTCGACCACGCCCGGGCGGTGGCCAAGGACCGGCCGGAGTTCGATGTCATCCTCTGCCGGGCCGACGACCCCGAGCCGCCCGGCTTCCCGGTGGTGGTCGAGCAGCCCGGCGGGCGGAAGACGCTGATCGTCCAGGTCGGGCACAAGGGGATGTACGTCGGGGCGGTCGGGGTGTTCAAGACCCCGGCCGGCGGGCTCGACCTGAAGTACCGGCTGGTCCAACTCGGCGAGGAGTACAAGACGAAGGACGGCGAGGCGGCCGCGAAGGCGAACCCGGTCCTCGGGCTGTTGGAGGAGTACGCCCGGGAGGTGAAGGCCCGCGACTTCCTGGCCGAGGGGGTGAAGGGGGCGATCCCGCACCCGGACCAGGTCCGCTTCCCGAAGCTGAACCTGTCCTACGTCGGGGCCGCCCGCTGCCAGGGGTGCCACCCCGGCGAGTCCGCCAAGTGGGCCTCGACCAAGCACAGCCACGCCTACGAGGCCCTGGAAAAGGCCGAGCGGCCGGGGCTGCGGCAGTTCGACCCGGAGTGCGTCGTCTGCCACACCGTCGGGTACGGGTTCCGGACCGGGTACACCGCGGCCGACAAGACCCCCGGGCTGAAGCACAACGGCTGCGAGAACTGCCACGGCCCCGGGAGCGGCCACGCCGCCAACGAGCGGAATGCCGACCTGCTGCGGCTGACGACCCCGTGGCGGACCGACCCGTCGCAGAAGCTGCCCGACGTGGCGACGATGGAGAAGATCGCGGCCCTCGGCCCGGCCGAGCGGGGGTCGGTGCCGCTCACCCCGGCCCAGCAGTTCGCCGTCAACAAGGTGTCGGCGATGTGCATGCGGTGCCACGACGGGGAGAACGACCCGCACTTCGACCTGTTCAAGTACTGGCCGAAGGTGGCCCACTCGGGGCTGGCCGGGAAGTGACGGCGAGGTCGGCGGGCATCGGACGCTCGGCCGAGTCGCCCCGCATGATGACGATGTCGGCCAGGACGTTGGCCAGCCGGTCCGGGTCGACCGGCTTGGTCAGGTGGAGGTCGAACCCGGCCTCGGCCGTCCGCCGCCGGGCCTCCTCGTCCCCCAGCGCCGTGACCGCGACCAGCGGGAGCGTCCCGCCCCACGGGGCGGCCCGGAGCCGGCGGGCCAGCTCGACCCCGTCCATCCCGGGCATCATCAGGTCGAGGATGGCCGCGTCCGGCCGGAACTCCTCGGCGGCGCGGAGGGCCGACGGCCCGTCGTAGCACACCCGGGCCTCGTACCCGACCAGCTCCAAGAGCACGCCGAGGGTGTCGGCGATGTCGTGGTTGTCGTCCACGCACAGCACCCGCAACACCGGCTCGCCGGTCGGCATTGGCCACCCCCCGATCGGGTCAGTGACTGCAACGGCCGTACCGCCCATCACCTCCCATCCAGACTAACTCGCGGGTCGGACCGATTCTGTCGGAATTATCCCACCCCCTCTTAAATGTGTGGCGGGGCGAAAGGTAAAGTACCGACCGGACGGATTACGCCGGTCGGATGCCCACGTCGCGGAGTTGCCGGGCGTCGACCGCCGCCGGGGCCCCGGTCATCAGGTCCCGGGCCTTTTGGTTCTTCGGGAAGGCGATCACGTCCCGGATGTTGGTGGTCCCGGCCAGGAGCATGCACCACCGGTCCAGCCCGAGGGCGATCCCGCCGTGCGGCGGGGCCCCGCTCTGGAGGGCGTCGAGCAGGAACCCGAACCGCTTCTTGGCCTCCTCCGCCTCCATCCCGAGGAGCTTGAAGACGGACGATTGGACATCGTTCCGGTGAATCCGGATGCTCCCGCCCCCGACCTCGTACCCGTTGAGGACGAGGTCGTAGGCCTTCGCCCGGGTCTTCCCGGGGTCGGACTCCAGGTGCGGCAGGTCCTCGTCCATCGGGGCGGTGAACGGGTGGTGGATGGCCGCCCACCGCTTCTCCTCGTCGTCCCAGGCGAACATCGGGAAGTCGACCACCCAGAGGAACCGGAAGTGGTCCGGCCGGTGCTTGAACGGGGCCGGGGCCCGCTTCTCCTTCTTCGCAGCTTCCTCCTCGGCGGCGTCGTGGGCGGCCTTCTCGTCCCACCAGTTGCGGTACAGCTTCAGGGCCGCCCCGAGGTGGGTCCGCAGCCCGCCGAGGGCGTCGGCCGCCACGTCCGGCTTGTCGGCCACGAACAGGAGCAGGTCGCCGGGCTTTACGCCCAGCCGCTCCTTGAGCTTGGCCTTGAGCGGCTCGGGGAAGAACTTCTCGATGCTCCCGGTCAGCTTGTCGCCCTCGGCCTTCATCCAGGCCAAGCCTTTGGCCTTGTACGTTTCGGCGATCTTGGGCAACTCGCCGCCCGGCTTCAGCGCGGTGTTACTGTACTTCGGGGCGGCCCCGGTCGCGTTGATGGCGCGGACGACCCCGCCGGCCGCGACGGCGTCCTTGAAGACGGTGAACTCGCTCTCGGCCGCGAGGTCGGTGATGTCTACGATCTCCAACCCGAACCGGAGGTCCGGCTTGTCGCTGCCGTACTTGGCCATCACCTCGGCGTAAGTCATCCGCGGGAACGGCACCGGCAGCTCGACCCCGAGGCAGGTGCGGAACACCTCGACCGCCAGCCCCTCCATGAGCCCCAGCACGTCGTCCCGCTCGACGAACGACAGCTCCACGTCGAGCTGGGTGAACTCCGGCTGGCGGTCGGCCCGCAGGTCCTCGTCCCGCAGGCAGCGGGCGATCTGGAAATACTTGTCGTACCCCGAGATCATCAGCAACTGTTTGTACAACTGCGGCGACTGCGGCAGGGCGAAGAACTCGCCCGGGAACACCCGGCTGGGGACGAGGTAGTCCCGGGCCCCCTCCGGGGTGCTCTTGCCGAGCAGCGGGGTTTCGAGTTCCAGGAACCCGCGGGCGTCGAGGAAGTCGCGGATCGTCTTGTTCATCCGGTGCCGCAGCGTCAGCACCCCTTGCAGCGACCGCCGGCGGAGGTCGAGATACCGGTATTGCAGACGCAGGTCCTCGCCGGCCGGCTCCTCGTCCGGGAACTCGGTGACGCTGAACGGCAGCGGCGGGCACTGGTTGAGCACGGTCAGCCGCTTGGCCTCGACCTCGACCTGGCCGGTCGGGATGCCCGGCCGCTCGGCCCCGGGGAGCCGCTTGCGGACGGTCCCCTGGACGGAGAGCACCCACTCCCGGCCGAGGTCGTTGGCCGCCTGGAACAGTCCGGCGTCGTCGGCCTCGAACACCACCTGGGTCAGCCCGTACCGGTCGCGGAGGTCGACGAACACCTGCTTGCCGTAGTTCCGGGTGATGAGGACCCAGCCGGTCAGGGTGACGGCCCGGCCGACGTGCCCCTCCCGGAGTTCCCCGCAGGTGTGCGTTCGCTGCCACTCCGCCATGACCGACCCCCGGCTTCCCGTGTGACGTTCGGGGCTAGTATACGGACCACCTAAGGTCGCTGGCGGTTCGCCGGGCCCGGGTTTCCGCTGGCGTCGGAGCCGCCGGGCCGGGATAATCGGGCGGGAGCGGCGTCATCCTGGCGGCGTCGATGGGACCCGTGTGACGACGAGGGCAGAGCGATGGTCCGGACCACGCGGCGGGGGTTCGCCGGGGCGGTGCTGTTCGCGGCGGGGGCGGCGGCCGTTTGGGCCGCCCCGACGAAAGACGCCGACCCGCTCCCGGTCGAGTCCAAGTGGAAGGGGAAGCTGACCCAGAAGGGGAAGATCCGCGGCAACGAGGTGCCGCTCAACCTGGACGCCGTTCTGACCGTGACCAAGCGGGACGGGGATAAGTTCGAGGGCGAGCTGTTCGAGGAGGGCGAGGAGGGGTCCGGGATCAAGCTGACGTACCTGGTGAAGGGGGAGGTGACGAAGGCGAAGGAGGGGAAGGGCCACGCCGTCGCCTTCAAGTCGTTCGACTTCAAGGACGCCGACTCGGAGACGTTCATCAACATCCCCTACACCGGCACCCTCGCCGGCAAGGAGTTGAAGGGGACGTGGAAGCACCCGGCCAACGACGACGACACGACGATCGAGGGCGAGTTCACCCTGGAGCTGGTGAAGTAGTGAAGTAGGGCCGGCTCTGCCGGCCGCAACACGCCCGACACCGTGGCCGGCACAGCCGGCCCTACGGGGGCGACGTTCGGGGCCCGGAGGACGCACGATGCCACGGCGGTGGGCGACGGCGGTGGTACTCGTGGCGGCCGGCGGGCTGGCGGCCGCCCCGGTCCGGGAGGCCGACCCGCTGCTGGTCGGGACCCGGTGGACGGGGACGCTGACCCAGAAGGGGACGTTCGGCGGCGGCGGGCCCGGGCCGCCCAAGTTCGACACCGTCTTTACCGTCACCCGGCGGGACGGGGCGGAGTTCGAGGCCGACCTGCGGGAGCGGACCGCCGACCTGGACATCACCTACATCGTCCGGGGCGAGGTCGTCCGGGCGGCCGACGGGAAGGGGTATACGTTGTCCTTCCGGTCGGTCGACGCCAAGGACATGGTCAACACGGTGCCGATCCTCGGCGTACCGTACACCGGGACGGTCGCCGGGCGAACCCTGAAGGGGAAATGGGTGCACCGCCGGCCGGCCGAGGGGACGGAGGTGGAGGGGGAGTTCGCCCTGGAGCGGGCGAAGTGACCGCCCGGCGGCCGCTTGCGGCCGGGCCCGCGGCCGGGTAGGCTACGGGCAACCGAGGGCGAGGCATGGACATCGGCCTGTCGCCGTCCGGCGGTGACGGGGACGACCGGGCGGCCTGGAAGAAGCTGTGCAACCTCCAGCGCCGCATCCTGCCCCAGCGGCCGCCCGAGGTCCCGGGGTACAAGCTCTGCCTGGCCTACCGGCCGGCGTTCGTGGTCACGGGGGATTACCACGACTTCTTCGCCCGGCCGGACGGGCGGACGGCGGCGTTCCTGGGGGACGGGAGCGGGCACGGGCCGGCGGCCAGCATGCTGATGGCCATCATGCGGACCATCCTCCGGACCCACCCCGGGCTGCACCGGGAGCCGGGCCGGACCCTGGCCGACGCCGGCCGGATGTTCCACGACGAAATCCCGCCCGACCTGTTCATGACCGGGGTGTACCTGGTGTTCGGGGAGGACGGGTGGGTGAGCTGGGCGGCGGCCGGGCACCACCCGCCGGTGTGGGTCGCCCGGTCCGGGACGCCGGCCCCGGTCGACTTCACCGTGATCGGCCCGGTCCTCGGGTTCGACCCGGGCGGCGACTACCCGACGGTCCGCAGCCGGCTCGAGCCCGGGGACCGGGCGGTGGTGTTCACCGACGGGCTGTACGAGGCCCGGAACCAGGCCGGCGAGCCGTTCTCCCGGCACCGCATCTGGCAGTACCTCCAGGTGACGATGGACGACCCGCTGGAGGAGGTGGTGGCCGGGCTGGTCGGGACGGTCAAGGCCCACCTGTGGGGGGCCGAGTTCGAGGACGACTTCACCGTACTGGCCGTCGAGCGGGCCGACCCGCCGGCCTAGACCGCGGAGGTTCCGATGGGCCGCGCCGCGTGCCCGCTGGTGGTTTCCGAGGACGCCGTCCCCGGGGTCCGGGTGGCCCGGTTCGTCCGCCCGGACAACCTGGCCGACCTGGACGACAACGGTGAGTCGATCACCGCGACCCCGCTCTACCGGGAGTTCCGCCGGGCGGCCCTCGACGGCCTCGCCCCGGGGCAGGCGGTGGTCGTCAACCTGGGGTTGGTGGAGGTCCTGCCCAGCGCGTTCTTCCGGCTCCTGATCCAGGTGGACGCGGACGTGACGGCGGCCGGCGGCCGGCTCCTCTTGTGCTGCCTGACGGCGACCGGCCGGAAGGCGTTCGACATCATGGGCGGGGGCCGGACCTTCCCCGGGCGGGTCCGGGAGTCGGAGGCGAAGGCCGTGTACGACGCCAAGCAGCCGGCGTAGCGGCTACCGCGGCTTCATCGCCACGTCGGCCGGCCATTCCAGCGCGACGCCGGCCTTCGCCAGCCCGGCCCGGAAGTCCTTCAACAGCCCGGCGTCCCGGCGGACCTGCCGCGGCAGCCGCCCCTTCGCCCGGCAGAACGCGGCCAACTCCCCGACAGCCTCGCCGACGGCCCACTCGACCGGGTGGAGCCGGTAGCAGCCGTTGGTGATGTGGGTGACGCCGATGTTCTTACAGGTCGGCAAGAGGTTTTCGGCCCGCTGCGGGATCAGGCAGCCGAGCGGGATTTGGAATGGCAGCGAACTCACGTCAATATAGTTGTCGGCGGCGGTCGAGGGGTGCAGGTCGATCCGGTACGACCCGACCCCGACCGAGTCCGGGAACGGCTCGGCGGTGAACTCGCCCGGCTTCTTGCCGGTCGCGGCGGCCCGGGCGTCGGTGCCGACGTGGTTCTCGGTGACGGTGAACATCGCCTTGATCCGCCGGCTCTCCCGGACGTACGGGGCCATCGCCAGCCCGTCGTCGGTGCCGACCACGTCCGGCCGCAGCCGCAGCCCCTTCCACCCCCGCTGGCCGTCCGTCCGCGGGGCCTCGGTCTGCATCCAGTACAGGAGCGACAGGCTCAGCTCTTTCGCCGCGGCCACGGCCTGCTCCCGCTGGTCCGGCCGGCCGCCGAAGAGCGGCTGGACCCAGTAGTCGTTCTGCGGCCAGTTCACCAAGCAGATGTCGCCAATGCCCGCGTCGGGGGCGAAGTTGGCCCGGTCGACGATCCGCCGGTAGGTCCAGAGGTTGAGGCCGCCCTTCGGCGGTGGGCCGGTCGGATCGAACCCGACCGCCCGCGACTTCAGCGTCACCGGGTCCGACATCTCCCACGACAGGAGGTTCCCGGGCCACGGCGGGGTCAGCCGCGGGACGTAATCCCGCCAGAGCCGGTACGACCGCGGCTCCGGGATGGTGTGGTCCTCGCCGGCGACGTGGTCCACCGCGAAGCAGACGGTACACGCCTGGTGGTTGGCCGGGTCGGCCCGGTCGGGGGCGTGCGGCTCGCCGGTCTCCCGGCGGCTCTCGGCCCCGGTCACGAACTCCACCCCGGCCAGGGGGAGCAGGTCGCCGAGTTCGGTGGCGTCGACGAAGTACGGGGCGGTGAGGGTGATCGTGCGGCCGGTGGCGGTGTTCCGGGCGGTGACGGCCTTCACCACGTCCCGTGCGGTGTCCGCCGCCACCGGGACATAGGGCTGGAGAAGCCGAACCCGGCCGCTGCTCAGGTATGGGGCGAGCAGTTCCAGCAGCACCGCGAGGGCCACCCGCGGCTCGTGGCAGAGCTTCGAGACGGACCCGTTGCCGGGGTTCAGCGCGGCGTTCTTACTCGCCGCCTCGGTGAGCGGGTAGTTGTGGCGGAGGAAGTCGCGGACCTTCGAGCGGAAGGTGCTGTAGAGCTTGGTCGGCGGGAACGCCTCGATCGTCGGGTACTCGTCCGGCGGGACGGCCTGGGAGGTGAGCTGGCCGCCGACCCAGGGGTACTCCTCGGTGACGACCACCCGCAGGCCGTTGCGGGCGGCGGCCAGCGCGCAGGCGACGCCGCCGACCCCGCCGCCGATGACGGCGAGGTCGGCGGCGAGTTCGTTCGGGTCCCGCCGCGGTTGGTCGGCCAGGGCCGGCAACCGGGACGCCAACGGGGTGACGGCGGACAGGGACAGGAACGCCCGGCGGTTCATGACGGGTCTCTGGCGAGCGGGGGGCGGGGGGCCCCCGGTTGGCGGAACACGGGGGGGGCGCCCCCCCCGCGCCCGGCGC
>JAIEQO010000786.1 GCA_019747655.1 Gemmataceae bacterium
GAACGCGGCCGCGAAGTCGAACCCCATCCACCCGGGGCCGAGGTTCACCGGCTCGGTCATCGGCTGGCCGCACAGGATGGGCCCGGGGTAGCCGACCGTGACCACCTCGTAGTCCCAGTCCGGGGCGGCGGCCTGCACCCCGGCTACCATCCGCTCCGGGGTCAGCTCCGGGCCGGACGGGAACTTCCGCGGCGTCTCGTGCCCGGTGGCGAGCAGCTTGACGCTCGTGCCGCCGATGTCGATCACCAGGACATTCATGGGCCGATCTCCTTGGGGCGGCTCCGGGTGTCCGCGCCGGCCGGCGTCACGGCTCAAGCGGCGTCCCCCAGTTCGTCGAGGGCCTGCCGGATCACCGCCGCGCTGGCCCGGAGCTGGGCCGCCTCGGGCTCGCTCAGCGGCAGCGGGAAGGTCTCCATTACCCCGGCCCCGCCGACCAGCCGGGGCAGGGCGAGGGTCACGTCCTTCACCCCGCCCACGTCCTCCGTCGGGGCGCAGACGGTGAGGATCGACCGCCGGTCGTGGAGGACCGCGTCCACGGTCCGGGCCAGGGCCGAGCCGATGCCGTAGTACGTCGCCCCCTTCCCGCCGATGATCGTGTACGCCGCACGGCGGACCTGCTCGTCGACGTCCCGGCGGACGGCCTCGGACAGGTCCAGTCCCTTCATCCGGGCGAACGCATCCAGGGGCATCCCGCCGACCGACACCTGCGACCAGGTCAGTACCTCCGAGTCCCCGTGCTCGCCGACGACGTACCCGTGGACGTGGTGCGGGTCGACCCCGCAGTGGCGGCCGAGCAGCGACCGGAACCGGGCGGTGTCGAGGGTGGTGCCGGACCCGAACACCCGCCCCGCCGGCACCCCGACCCGGGCGGCCGCCCGGACGGCCAGGTGGGTCATCACGTCGACCGGGTTGGTGGCCACCACCAGGACCGCGTTCGGGGCGTGTCCCAGGACGGCCGGGACGACCTCCCGGAACACGGCCGCGTTCCGCCGCAGCAGGTCGAGCCGGGTCTCGCCCGGCTTCTGCCCGACCCCGGCGCACAGCACCACGACCCGGCAGCCGACCAGGTCGGCGTACCGGCCGGCCGTCACGTCCAGGTGGTGGGCGAACGGGACGGCGTGGCGGAGGTCGTCCGCCTCGGCCGCCGCCCGGGCCTCGTTCTTGTCGACCAGGACGACCTCGCGGCCGACGCCCCGCATGACCAGGGCGTAGGCCGCCGTCGAGCCGACAAGTCCCGCACCGACGATGCCGACCTTCATTCGCCGTCCTCCGTCCCCACTTCGCGGCAGAGTTCCGCGAGGTCCTTCCCGGTCCGGGCCGTGATCTCGGCCGCCAGCAGACCCAGGACCAGCCCGTCGGCGTCGGTCGTCCAGGTGGTTCCGTCGTGCCGGAGGAAGCTCGCCCGCGACCCCTCGCCGGCGAAGCACAGGCTCCCGTCGAACAGCCTGTCGGCGAACCCGCCGAACCCGGGCGGGAACTGGGACACCGATCGATCCGCCGCGGCTATCACCCGGTCGATCACCCGGCTGCCGGTCGTTGACCGCCCCACCGCCGAGCCGGCCGGCCACCCCGGCCGGTGCCGGAGCAGGTAGCGGATCGCCACGGCGAGGAAGTCGTCCGGGTCGAGGGGCTCGCCCGAGGGGGTGGCGATCCGGAGCCCGCCCACGTCCGCGTCGGTGGCGACCGTCAGGTGGAACCGGCCCCCCGGCAGGCTTGCGGCCTCGACCTCCAGGCCGTGGACCTGGGCGATGAGGTCCCACCACCGGGTCGCCGCCCCGCCCCGCGGGTCCACACCGAGGACGACCCCGGCCGCCCGGACCGCGTCCACGTCGACGACCTCACGGAGTTCGTCCACATACGGCCGGACGAGGTCCTCCTCCGCGACGCCGAAGGCCACACCCGCCGCGAGCCGCCGGACGCCGGCGTTGTCCCGCAGCAGGTACTCGTTGGCCCGCTCCTCGACCCACCGCGACGCCTCGGGGCCGGCCGCCCCCCCGTGGGCGGTGAGATACCGGAACCGGCCGTCGCCCGGGGTCGAGAGCACGAGGCCCTCGGCGAGGTGGTCGGTCCCCCCGCGGTTGTGGGACACGATCGTCCACGAAGCCACGGGGGACGGCACCACCCCGTCCCCCGGTTGGACGATGGCCCGGGCGCCGTTGGCGGCCAGGACCTCAAGGGCTGTCCGCCGGGCGAGGCCGGCGAGTTCACCGGCGTCCCGGCCGACGACCACCGGCCCGTCGATCCCGCCCCGGCGGCGGTAGTCGCAGACGGCCTGGGTGAGGGCGAGTACATGGGCCTCGTTGAACGTCCCGTCCGCCGGCGAGCCCGAGTAGCCGTTCCCATCGAAGCCGACCAACTGGGCGCTATCGTCCACGTCCGGCAGGCGGTCGGCGTACTCACGCTCCAGCCGCCCCGGCTCGGCCCGGGCGGTCGGTTCGTGAAGGCCGTGGTGCCTGGCGTGGGACATGGCGGCTCCCCTCCGCCGGCCCCACCGGGTCGGCGGCAACGGCCCACCGGGCTGATCCGTCCGAATGACTCGTGTGCGGGATAGGCTAATGCGACCGCGGGCGGGTCGCACCTGTCAATTGTGACAGGTAAGCGAGTAAAAATGTGACAGGTTGACGGCCGCCCCCCCGGCCGTCAAACTAATGTCACCCTGCGTACAGAGCGGATTACCTACCGGTCGGACCCGCCCTTGGCCGCGAGGAGGGTCGGTGTGACGACGCACGCAATACCACGGCGGGTATCCCCGTCGTGTCGGCACGGGGTCTTGCCCGTCCTGTGTGGCGTGTTTGTCGCCTTCGGCGGCCCGGCGGAGGCGGCCCCGCCCGCCGACGGCAAGTTGGTCGTGGTCCTTTACTCGGGCGACACGGCCGGGAGCCCGGCGGTCGTCGCCGCGGACCGCGGGTTCCGGGCGGTCCTGGCCGGCGGGTCGGCCGGGCACGTCGAGGTCCGCAGCGAGTACGTCGACACCCCGCGGCCGGGCGGCCCGGACCTCGGCCGCCTCCAGCGGGAGTACCTGCGGACGAAGTACGCCGGGCGGAAGGTCGACCTCCTCGTCGCCGTCCTGTCGCCCGCCCTGGACTTCGCCCTCGAACACCGCGCCGAGCTGTTCCCGTCCGCCCCGCTGGTCTTCTGCGCCGTCGAGGGGCGTGAGGTCGCGGCCCGAACCCTGCCGCCGGATGTCGCCGGGGTCCCGATGCGGGTGGAGGTCGCCGCCACCCTCGACCTCGCCCTGCGGCTCCACCCGGCGACCCGCCGGGTGTTCGTCGTCGCAGGGAGCGCCCCGTTCGACCTCTTCTGGGAGGGGGAGGCCCGCCGGGAGTTCCGGGCGTTCGAGGGCCGGCTCGAGTTCGTCTACCTGACCGGCCTGCCGATGGCCGACCTGCTCGCCCGGGTGGCCGACCTGCCCGAGGGCAGCGTCATCTACTACCTGCACGTGTTCCGGGACGGGGCCGGCCGCGACTTCCTGCCGGCCGACGCCCTCGCCCGCCTGAGCCGGGCGGCCAACGCCCCCGTGTACGGCCACTCGGCGGCCTACATCGGCAGCGGGGCGGTCGGCGGCCGGGTGGTCGACTTCGAGCGGGAGGGCGGGAATGCGGCCCGGGTCGGGCTGGCCATTCTGGCGGGCGAGCGGCCGGGGGACATCCCGACGCAGCCCCTGGGCGGGAACGCCGACCTGTTCGACTGGCACCAGCTCCGCCGCTGGGGGGTCGACGAGGACCGGCTCCCGCCCGGCGGCGTGGTGCGGTTCCGGGAGCCGACGTTCTGGGGTGAATACCGCTGGCACGTCGCCGGGGCCGTCGCCCTGTGCGTGGTCCAGGCCGGGCTGATCGCCGCCCTGGTCGTGCAGTTGATGAAGCGGCGGCGGGCCGACGAGCGGTTCCGCCGGGTCGTCGAGACCGCCCCGGTCGGTATCCTGCTGGTCGGCCCGGACGGGGCGGTCGTCATGGCCAACGACCAGGCGGTGAGGCTGTTCGGGTACGCCCGGGGCGAGCTGCTCGGCCGGCCGGTCGAGCTACTGGTTCCCGACCGGGCGCGGGACCGGCACCCGGCCGACCGCGGCCGCTACTTCGACGCCCCGGCGGTCCGGCCGATGGGCCTCGGCCGGGAGCTGACCGGCCGCCGGAAGGACGGCCGCGAGGTCCCGGTCGAGATCGGGCTGAGCCCGCTTCAGACCCCGAAGGGGCTGTTCGTCCTGGCGTCGGTGGTCGACCTGACCGAGCGGCGGCGGGCCGAGGCGGAGGCGCGGGCCAGCCAGCGGGAGCTGCTGGCGCTGCCCGGCCGGCTGCTCGACGCCCAGGAGGCCGAGCGGCGGCGGATCGCCCGGGAGTTGCACGACGACATCAGCCAGAACCTGGCCCTCCTCGCGGTCGAGATGGACCTGCTGGCCGGGCCACCGTCGTCCGCCGAAGCCGGCGTCCCCGCCCGGGACCTGTCCGCCCGGCTCAAGGGGGTGTCGTCGGCCGTCCACGACCTGTCGCACCAGCTCCACCCGTCGAAGCTGGAGCAGTTGGGGCTGGTCGCCGCCGTCCGGGGCCTGTGCCAGGAATACGCCCGGGCCCGCGGGCTCGATGTCAAGTTCACCCACTACGGCCTTCCCGACCGGTTCCGGCCGGAGGCCGAGCTGTGCCTGTTCCGGATCGTCCAGGAGGCGCTCGGGAACGTGGCCAAGCACAGCGGGGTGCGGCACGCGGCCGTGGAACTGATCGGCAGCCCGGGGGAGGTCCGCCTCCGGGTGGCCGACGACGGGGTCGGGTTCGACCCGACCGCCCGCGGGGGCCGCCTCGGCCTCGCCAGCATGCGGGAGCGGGTCAACCTGGTCGGGGGCGAAGTGGTGATCGACTCCCGGCCGGGCGGGGGAACCCGGATCGACGTTCGGGTCCCCACCGCCCCCGCCGGCGAGGAAGGCACCGGCCGGCTAGGCGGGGGCGTGCGATGACCCGCCCGCGGGTGCTGCTGGCCGACGACCACCGCCTGCTCCGGGAGGCGTTCGCCCGGCTGCTGGAGCCGGCCTGCGAGGTCGTCGGGGCGGTGGCCGACGGCCGGGCCGTCCTCGCCGAGGCCGGGCGGCTGCGGCCCGATGTCGTGATCCTGGACGTCGCCATGCCGGTGCTCAACGGGCTCGACGCCGCCCGCCGGGTCCGGGACATCCTGCCGGCGGTCAAGGTCATCTTCCTGACGGTCAACGAGGACCCGGACATCGCCGCCGAGGCGTTCCGGGCCGGGGCGTCCGGGTTCCTGCTCAAGAACTCGGCCGCCACCGAGCTGCTCCAGGCGGTCGCCGAGGTGTCCCGCGGCCGGTCGTACATCACCCCGGCGGCGGCCGGCGGGCTGGTCGAGTCCCTCCTCCACCCCCCGACCCCCGCGGCCCGGGCGGTCGAGCTGAGCGCCCGGCAGTGGGAGGTCCTGCGGCTGGTGGCCGACGGGCGGACGATGAAGGAGATCGCCGGGCTCTTGAAGATCACCCCGCGGACGGTGGCCTACCACAAGTACAGCATGATGGAGGTGCTCGGCCTGCGGACCTCGGCCGAGCTGATCCAGTACGCCCTCAAGCACCCGGAGGGGCCGGGCGGGGGCTAGCCCGGCCGACCAGGACATCCAGCTCGGCCCCCCTCCCCCCCCCTTAATTTTTGCGGACCGGCCGGACCCGGCGTTTTCGCTACGATTCCCAGCGTTTCCGCACCGGTCATGTCCGCCGGTGCCCGTCACGGTCGGCCACGGTTCGCGTCGGAACCCGTGGCCGGTGAACTACTTGGGTCGGGTCCCGACCGATCCCGTATCCGGTCACGGTCGGGACCCGACCCGCCCGGCCGCGAGCGGACACGGCGGCGGGCGGATTTGAACATTTGTACCTTACGCTCCCGTTGGCTGGAGTCAAATCGCATTTCCGCCCGGCTGGCGGCCGACCGGCCGGCGGGTATGCTGCCGGTTCCCGCCCGCGGAGCCGCCCATGACCCCGCCGCCCAAAGTTCGCCCGACCGACCCGCACATCAAGGCGTACCATGCCGCCCTGAAGACCTTCGCCGACCACGGGGCCGCCCACGAGGGGGCGACCGAGACGGCCTTCGGCCGGCTCCTGGCGGATGTCGCCAAGCCGCGCGGCTGGACCCTTATCCCGAAGAAGGGGATGAAGGCGAAAACGACCGGCAAGCAGATTTACCCCGACGGCACCCTGGAGGACGCCTACTACCTGCCCCGCGGGTACTGGGAGGCGAAGGACACCGACGACGACCTGGACGCCGAGATCACCAGGAAGCGAGCCGCCGGCTACCCCCTGACCAACACCGTCTTCGAGGACACCCGGACGGCCGCCCTGTACCAGGACGGCAAGCCGGTCGACGCCTTCGACCTGACCAAGCTCGACCGGGTCGCCGACCTGCTGAACGCCTTCTTCGCCTACGCCGAGCCGGACATCGTCGGGTTCGAGCAGGCGGTCGACGAGTTCGCCGGCCGGGTCCCGGACCTCGGCCGGGGGCTGGCCGACATCCTCGTGAAGGCCCACGCCGACAACCCCACCTTCCAGGCCGCGTTCGGGGCCTTCTTCGACCTGTGCAAGGCCACCCTGAACCCGAACCTGCGGCGGGACGCGGTGGACGAGATGCTGGTCCAGCACCTGCTCACCGAGCGGCTGTTCCGAACGATCTTCGCCCAGTCCGACTTCGTCCGCAAGAACGTGATCGCGGCCGAGGTCGAGAAGGTGGTCGACGCCCTGACCGGCCGGAGCTTCAGCCGCGACGCCTTCCTCAAGTCGCTCGACCGGTTCTACAAGGCGATCGAGGCGGCGGCCGGGACGATCGACGACTTCCGGGACAAGCAGCACTTCCTGAACACGGTGTACGAGCGGTTCTTCCAGGGGTACTCGGTGAAGGCGGCCGACACCCACGGGGTCGTCTACACCCCGCAGCCGGTGGTCGACTTCATGTGCGCCAGCGTCGAGGAGGTGCTGAAGGCCGAGTTCGGGCAGACCCTCGGGTCGCCGGCGGTGCGGGTGCTCGACCCGTGTACCGGGACCGGGAACTTCGTGGTCAACCTGCTCCGCCGGGTGCCGGGCAAGGACCTGCCGGACTTCTACAAGGGCCGGCTGTTCGCCAACGAGGTGATGCTGCTGCCGTACTACATCGCCGCCCTGAACGTCGAGCACGCCTGCTTCGAGAAGACCGGGGCCTACGAGCCGTTCGAGGGGCTGTGCTTCGTAGACACCCTGGACCTGGTGTTCACCGACCGGCCGTCGCTGCCGCACTTCGGGGAGAAGAACTCCGAGCGGGTCGACCGCCAACAGGGCACCCGGATCAACGTCATCGTCGGCAACCCGCCGTACAACGTCGGCCAGCTCAACGAGAACGACAACAACAAGAACCGGGCCTACCCGGACATCGACGGGGCCGTGAAGCGGACCTACGTGAAGGACTCGACGGCCACCCTCCGGGCCCAGGTCTACGACCCCTATGTCAAGTTCTTCCGCTGGGCGACGGACCGGCTACAGGACCAGGACGGGGTGGTTTGCTTCATCACCAACAACAGCTTTGTGGATCAGATCGCCTTCGACGGGATGCGGAAGCACCTGCTGAAGGACTTCACCCGGGTGTACCACCTGCACCTGGAGGGGAACGTCCGCCAGAACCCGAAGCTGTCCGGGACGGCGTACAACGTGTTCGGCATCCAGGTCGGGGTCGGGATCACGGTGGCGGTCAAGTCGGCCCAGCACACCGAACGGAAACTCTTCTTTCAGCGCGTCGACAAGAACCTACGACGGTCCGCCAAGCTGGCGTGGCTGGAACAGCACCAGTCGATCGCCGGCGTCGAGTGGGAAGTGCTGACGCCGGACGCCCGGAACAACTGGCTCCCGGTCGCCAACGCCGACGAGTTCGACGGGCTGACGCCGATCGGGAGTAAGGCCGCCAAAGCCGGCAAGCGCGGGGCAAAGGCCGTCTTCGGGTCGTATTGCCGTGGCGTGGCAACGAACGCCGATGCTTACGTCTACGGTTACGACCGGGACAAGCTCGCCGCCCGGGCGTCGGGGATGGTCGAGGACTTCAACACGCATCTCGACCGGTGGAAGCGGACCGACGGGCCGACCGACCTCAGCGAGTTCCTGCGGATCGACGAGAAGGTTCACAAGTGGATTCGCAAGACCAAAAAGGTACTCCTCCGCGGCCAACACCTGACGTTTAACCCGGCCGCGATCCGCGCGGCTCAGTACCGGCCATTCGACCGCCAGTGGTGCTTCTTCGATCGGAACTTCAGCGAAGACGTGTACTCCTTCCCGTCTTACTTCCCGTCCCCGGCGGCGGAGGCCGAGAACGTGGTCATCGCCGTGACCGACGCGGGGTCTGATTCACGATCCGGTTGAGAGCGTCCGTTTCCGCGACTGGCGGTCGAGCAGGGTTCGGACCCGGTCCCGCGCG
>JAIEQO010000474.1 GCA_019747655.1 Gemmataceae bacterium
GCGGGCCGGGTCGTCGGCCGCCCGCCGCCCCGGGTCGAGCGGGACAGACGGGCGGCGGCGGTAGTACCGGGCGAGGTCGAGTAGCTCCCGCCGGAGCTGGACGGCGGCCAGGCGGTAGAAGTCCCGGGTGCCGGCCGGGCGGACGCTCCGGAGGGTCCGCAGGAGGCGGACCAGGGCGGCGTTCAGGACGTCCGCGTGGTCGGACGGGAACCCCCGGGACATGGTCCGGGCCAGCTTCTCCAGCCGGGCCCCGGCCCCGCGGATGAGGTCGTCGGCGGCCGCCCGGTCGCCGCCCCGCCACCGGTCGACGAAGCCGTGGAGGGCTGGGGTGTCGAGCGGGCCGTCGGGCGGGGGTTCGGGCATGCGGGGACCGCCGGCCGGGCCGGGTCGCGGGCGGGCGAGCGCTCACCGGATCGTACCTACCCGGGCGGCGGCCGCCAACGGGGAGCCGGCCTAGTACCGGTCGCCGCCCCCGCCGCCACCCCCGCCGTACCCTCCGCGGCCGCCGCCACCGCCGTACCCACCCCGACCGCCCCCGCCGCCGTACCCACCGCGGCCGCCACCCCCGCCGCCCTCGCGGGGCTTGGCCTCGTTGACGGTCAGCCGCCGGCCCTGGTACTCGTTGTCGTGCAGGGCCTGGACGGCGGCCTCGGCCCCGTCGGACATCTCGACGAACCCGAACCCGCGGCTCCGGCCGGTCTCCCGGTCGGTAATGACCTGGGCCTTCGTCACCGTCCCGAACTGGCCGAACAACTCGGTCAGGTCGGCCTCGGTGGTCCCGAACGCCAGGTTCCCCACGTACAGATTCTTGGCCATGACTCCCCTCCCCGGGTCGGCCGGCGGCCGCCCGGGTCCGCACCCGCCTCGGCCGCGACCGCCGCGGCCGACCGGGTAGCCGCGAGTATAAGCGCTGGCGGGCGGAATGATAGCCGGTATCCGGGAAAAACGTCCGACCCTTCAGCCGGCTGGGGCCACGACCCCCCCCGCGGTGAACCGGACCCGGCCCGGCTTCCACGTCAGGGCCGGCACCTCCCCGACGGCGGCCGCGAGCATGGCCCCGGCGAGGTTGACCCCGGCCGAGGCCCGCAGCCCGGCGTAGCTGGTCGTCAGCCGCGGGTTGATCTCGATCGCGTGGTCTTGCGAGCCGTCGGGGGCGTCGCCGAGGACGAGGTCGACGCCGACGTACCCGAGCAGCCCGGGGACGCAGGTGACGGCCCGGGACGCGAGGGCGACGGCCCGGGTGGCGAGGTCCGGCGGGATCGGCAGCTCGCCGCCGAGGTACTTGAACCGGCCGTCGTCCGAGAGGTGCTGGAAGGCGGGCACCAACGGGAAGTCTTCGGCCGGGCCGCACAGGAATGCCACGCTGGCCGCCCGGCCGGGAACGTACTCCTGGAGGACCATCGGCCCGGCATGCTCTCCGACCGAGGCCTTCGCCCGGGTCACGTCGAACCCGTCCCGCAAGAGGAACGTGTTCTCCGACCCGGCCCCGTCACGCGGTTTCCAGACGACCGGGAACGCCTCGCAGGTGGTCGGCCCGCGGTCGGTGGTGGCCGGGGTGCGGACGCCGTGGGTTCGCCAGTGGTCGGCCAGGGCGAGCTTGTCGGACGTGAGTGAGACCGCCTCCGGCGACGGGCCGAGGAGCTTCCCGGCCGAGGCGCGGACGGCCCGGCAGAACCGGTCGAGGAGGCCGCCGGTCTCGGGGGCGATCACGACGGCCCAGTCGGACCGCTCGGCGACCCGCCGGACCTCGTGGGCGGGCTCGTCCCCGTCGCCCTCGAACCGGTCCAGCAGTTCGACATCGACGCCCGGGAGCCGGCCGAAGTCGTCGGTTAGGGCGTCCCGCATAGCCCGGCCCTCGCGGTACATCGCGTGGAGCGGGTCGGCCGGGTCGCGGCCGATCCCGGTGGCCGTCAGGTACTCGTAGACGAACACGCGCATCCGACACGACCCCCAGACCGGACCGGCTTGGGCGTACTCTACGGCCGCCCCGCCCGACCGCCTCCTCGGCCGGCGGCTTGACGCCGGCCCCGGGCGTGCATCAGGATGGAAGAACCCATCGCTCGCCCGGAGGCGTCCATGGCCCCGCTGTTCATCGCCGGTCTCTTGCTTCCGGCCGCCGTCCCGACCGACCCGCCGAAGAAGGGAGAGGTCAAACTGACGCTCACCTCCGACGACGAGCCGCACCGGATGGGCTCGCCGGTCGGCTGGCCGGTCGTCGTGACCGTAAACATGACCAACGTGGGGAAAGAGCCGATCGCCTGGTTGTTCGGGGACTACCCCGGGGCCGGCTACTTCGCCGTTCAGGTCCGCCACGGCGGCCAAGACGAGTGGCGCGACGTGGCAGCGACGAACGGGCAGCAAGTCCAGGGCTCGGGCGCGGGCGGGCGTCTGGAGCCCGGGAAGTCCGTCTCGGTGCCGCTGGCCGTGCCCATGGAGGCGAAGCCGAAGGGCTGGGTCGAGGTGAGGGTCCGGCCCGTCATCTGGAACGCATCCGGGCCGGCGACGATCGAGGTCGGCATCACCGACCACCCGCCGGTCGTGGACGCCCACCGTGCCCGGGTGATCGCCGAGGTCGTCCGGCCGACCGCCCCGTTCTGGACCCACCTCGCCCAGACCTACGCCGACGAGGTCGTGACCGACGCCGTCGTGAAGCTGGCGACCGTCGACAACCCCCTGATCGCGTCCCGGGCGGCTTACGTCCTGTGGCTCCGGCCGGAGCTACCGGCGGCCGCCGGGGGCGACCTGGCGGCCGCCGTCCGGCGGTGGTTCCGGCGTGACGAGCGGCCGGAGTCGGGCGGGCTGCGGCGGTACATCGTCTTCGCGGCCCTGAAGACCCGGAGCGAAGTCGCCCGGAAGATGGTCATCGACCTGGTCAAGGACTTCCCACCGGGGTCGGCGGACGACGTCCGGGCCCGGCACCTGTTGATCGACGCCCTCCGGCAGTCGCCCGGGGACCCCGAGTGGCTGTTGCGGGCCACGGCCGCGATCGGGGCCTTGACCGAGCGGTGGCCGGGCGACGACGACGTGGCCCGGCAGGTGAAGTGGGGCATCGACTGGCTCGACGCCCGGATCAAGAACCCCCGGCACTGACCGGCCGGGCCGGTGATACAATCCGGTCGGAGGTGCGCCATGAAGGTGATCGAGGCGGCGATCGGCAACGACGGGCTCGTCTTCCCCCACGAGCACCCGCGGTTCGACGGGCCGCCCCGTCGGGCCCTCATCGTCATCCTGGACGAGGAAGCTCCCGACCCCCCGTGGGTCCGCAACCGGGGGCATGTGGACGGCCTGTCACAAGCCGAGTTGCAGAAGCGTTACCGGGAACTCGCGGCCCAGGGGCTGGACACCCGAACGCCCGACTGGGCGAGCGGCCTCAACGACTACCTCCGATGACCCCCTACCAACTCGACGCGAACGTGCTGGTGCGGCTGGCCGACCCGGACTACCCCGTCGCGACCCAGGCCGTCAGCCGGCTCGCCCAGCGCGGCGAGGTGGTTCACTCGACCCCACCCGAACTACACCGAGTTCCGCGCCGTGGCCACCCGCCCGAAGGGACCGCCGGCCAACGGTCTCGGGCTGTCCCCCGCGGAAGCCGAGGCGTTGGCGGCGGGGTTCGAGGCGGACTTTCCGCTCCTCCCTGACACGCCCGACATCCACCCGGCGTGGAAGGCATTCGTTGCTGCCGCCGGCGTGATCGGCAAGCAGGTCCACGACGCCCGGCTGGTGGCCGTCTGCCACGTCCACGGCGTCACCCACCTACTCACCTTCAACGTCCAACACTTCGCACGCCTGGCCGCCTTCGGCCCGGGGATCGCCGTCGTCCACCCGTCGAGCGTGTAGGCCCGGTCACAGCCCGAGGAGCCGGGCGACCACCGCCAGGGCGACCGCCCCGCCGATGATGAAGAGCCCGAGCCGGAGGGTGTCGTCGGCCGTCCGGCGGGCGAACAGCCGGTCCAGCTCCGCCTGGTCCCCCGACTCGACCGCCGCCTGCAACGCCAGCTCATACCGCCCGCCGGGGTAGTCCTTCAGCCCGTCCTCGGTGTGCCGGATGCCGGTCGGGTCGGGCGGCACCTCGGGCAGCGCGGCCGCGTCGAACCGGAGGTCGTCGGCGAACGCCCACGACGCCGGCCACAGCCCGGCCCGGGTGCGGTCGGGCAGGAGTTGCCAGAGCCCCCGCAGGAACCGCTCGTCCGGGGCCGATCGCCGCACCAGCACCCTCCCGCCGTCGACCAGAACCTGGGCGCTGCCGAGGAGCAGGGCCATCTCGTCCGTCGCCGGGTCGCACCCCTTGAGTAACGCCTGTAGCTGTCCGACCGTCCGCGGCGGCAGCGGCTCCGGCGGCCATTCGAGGTGGGGCAGGGGGCCGGCCGCCGACCAGTCGGGCGGGAAGCGGTCGGCGACGGCGAACGGGTCGCCGAGGTGACGGTACAGGTCGCGGTGAAGGATCAGGAAGCGGAAGGTTAGCCCGGGGCCGCCGCGGTCGCAGACCTGAACCACGGCGACGTGCTTGCGGCCGAACGGGACGGCGAAGTGGGCCAGCGGGCAGGCGAGACCGGCCGGCGGGCGGCCGAACAGGACGGCCAGCCGCTCGGCCTCCGGGTCGTCGAACCGGTCCGACCGGGCCACCACCCGGACGCCCCGGGCGTCGGACAGGACCAGCCCCTGGTCGATGCGGAGGTCGGGGGTCTTCACGCCGGCCGCCGGTTGAGGAACTCGCTCACGGTCGTGACCCGGTGCTCGGTCGCGGCGGCGAACACCGCCTCGCACAGGGCCACCGTCTCGACGTTGTCCCGGCCGCCGATCTCCGGCTCGGTCCCGTCCTCGACCGCGACCAGCAGCTGGGCCATCGTCCCGACGAAGGCGTCTGGGAACCACACCTCGTCCCACTTCGGCCGGACCCACTGACCGCCGGTCGCCTTCGCGCTGTACTCCAGGGTGCTGGGCACCTTGGCCGGGTACTTCGGCCAGCCGATCGTCCCCTGCATCAGGCCGTCCGTGCCCTCGACCCGCCAGGTGATCCGGGTGTCGCCCTCGACGCCCTCCTTGACCGGCCCGGCCCAGACGTCGTCCCACGAGGCGGCCCGGGGCCCGCGTTCGTACTCCAGGATGTACAGGTTCACGCCGTCCCGGTGGGTGAACTTGGTCCGCGGGTCGGGGCGGGTGCTGGCCAGCACCCGGTCGGGGGTGCCGAGCCAGTACCGGAACGTGTCGAGGTGGTGGATCGACATGATGAAAGTGCTCAGGCTCGGCAGCCCCTCGGCCCACGGCATCCAGTGGGGGACGGCCCGCATGTCGATGGTGGCCAGGACCGCCTCGCCGAGCAGGCCGCGGTTCAGGACATCCTTCGCCGCCCGGACCGACTGGTCGAACCGCATGTTCTGGTTGACGGTCAGGACGACCCCGGCCGCGTCACACCGGGCTACCAGGTCCTTCGCGTCGGCCACCGACAGGGCCAGCGGCTTCTGGGCCAGGATGCCCCGGAGCCGGCCCTTACCCAGCTCGACGGCCTTGCGGATCAGGTCGGGCTGGTCGGCCGGGGGGACGGCCACGTCCAGGATTTCGACCGACTCGTCCCGGAGCAGGGCGTCGACCGACTCGTGGACGGTCGGAATGGCGTGCCGCTCGGCCACGGCCCGGGCCGTCCCGACGGTCCGGGAGGCGATGACCACCGGGTTGAACCCGGCCTGCCGGTAGGCGACGAGGTGGCAGTCGGCCATGATGAACCCGGCCCCGACGCAGCCGATCCGCCAGTCTTTCCGGCGGGGCAGGGTCGGCCGGTGGTTCGGCACGAAGTCCGGGGTCATGGCAACCCTCCGTCGGTGTGGGCCCTGTGCTCGTTGTGGCGGATGGCCCGCCATCGCCAAGAGGGCCTAGAATGACTCGGTGAGTTCCCCCGCCGAAGTGTGGCCGCCGGCCGCCCCCGCGACCCCCCTGGCCGTCCTCGCCAGCGGCGGGCTGGACAGCGCGGTCCTGCTGGCCGAGGCCGCCCAACGCTACCCGGCCGTCCACCCCGTCTACGTCCGCACCGGGCTGCTCTGGGAGGCTGCCGAGCGGGCCCACCTGGACCGCTTCCTCGAAGCCGTCGCCACCCCCGCCCTCCGGCCGCTGGTCGTCCTCGACCAGCCGACGGCCGACCTGTACGGCCGTCACTGGAGTGTTACGGGTGAGGGCGGCCCGACCGCCGCCGACCCGGACGAGGCCGACTACCTGCCGGGCCGGAACGTCCTCCTCCTGAGCAAGCCGCTGCTGTGGTGCCTGCTCAACGGTGTCCCCGAGCTGGCCACCGCCCCCTTGGCCGCGAACCCGTTCCCGGACGCCACCCCGGCCTTCTACGACACCTTCGCCGGGCTGGTGGGGAAGGCGGTCGGCGGGGTGGTACGAGTGCTGCGGCCGTTCGCGCATCTCAAGAAGCCCGAGGTAATCCGCCGGGGCCGGGGCCTGCCGCTGGAACACACCTTTTCGTGCAACCGGCCGGTCGGCCTGCGGATGTGCGGCCGGTGCAGCAAGTGCGGCGAGCGGCAACGGGGCTTCCGGGACGCGGGCGTCCCTGATCCTACCGACTACGCGGGGTGAGGTGTGTATGTGGCGGGTGACGAAGGAAATCCACTTCTGCTACGGCCACCGGCTCTTGGACTACGCCGGCAAGTGCCGGCACCTGCACGGGCACAACGGCAAGGCGGTCGTCGCCGTCGAGGCCCCGGCCCTGGACCGGCTCGGGATGGTGGTCGACTTCGGCGACGTCAAGCGGCTGGTCGGCCGGTGGATCGACGACACCCTCGACCACACCATGATCTTGCACCGGGACGACCCGATCATCCCGGAACTGCGGACGGCCGGCGAGCGGTTCATCGAGCTGGACGTAAACCCGACCGCGGAGAACATCGCCCGGCTGATCTTCGACCACGCCGCCGGGGCCGGGCTGCCGGTGGTCGAGGTGACGCTGTGGGAGACGGAGAACTCGTTCGCCACCTACCGGGGGGGCGCGGACACCGGCAAGCCCCTCACCATGCGGGAAGTCGTTGGGTCCAAGTAGGAAAGGGGTTACGACGTTCAGCCTGTCCCGAACGCCACCACCCCCCTCCCCCCCTCGTTTTGCACACCCCCGCCCTTCTCGACCGAACACGCAGGGGGGGAACGACTTCCGGCCGAATCGTCGCGGCCTTCGGTACGACCGGCCTGCAATGCTCGACCCCGGTTATGGACCCAACCCGCTACCCCGGCACCACTTTCAACCCGACCCGAGCGATCCTGTATCCCGTCATGGTTCTTGTGGCCCGAGCCGGCGGAGATGACGACCTGTGCCATTAGTGTACATTTTAACACACAGTTTCAGCCGCGTCAAACTCGGCCGGGCGGTCGGATTTTCTCGGGCTGCAGCCGGGCGTCGCCAGGGTCGCGTCGGGGCGTCAGACGAGGTCGAGCAGGACGGCGTTCCCCCGGTCGGCGGCCTGGCGGTAGAACGCGACGAGCCGGCCGAACGTTTCCCGCAGCCAGTCCAGGGCGTCCGCCTCGCCCCAGCAGTTTGGGTAGACCCCGTCCGCGGTCAGCCGTCGTCCGTCCCCGAACCGCTGCCGCAGCACCTCCGGCGACAGGCCCGCCAGGGCGTCGGCGACCGCCCGGACCTCGTCCGGTTGCAGCGCCCGGGGCGGCCCGTAGCCGTACTTCTCCTCGTCGTACTCGTCGATCGGCTCGCCGCCCTGGATCGCCTGTCCGAGGGGCGAGTCGGTGCCGCCCGTGCCGCCGTCGGTCAGCAGGAAGTGTAGCCCGTCCCAGGCCTTATCGATGTCCAAGGCGTCGCCGGCGGCCAACACGGCCTCGTCCGGGTACAGCCCGTCCTCCACCTGGTCCGGGTCGCGGATGAGTTCCCGGAGCCGGCCGGGTGGGACGCTGACGAAGTACGCGACCATTCCCACGGGCCGGCCCTCCGGTGCCTGCCCGCGGTCCCGGGGTGAACGCTCCCGCACTACTCGCTGGCCTTGCCCCGCTTCTTCTTCCCCTCGGCCGGGGCCGGGGCGTCCGGGGCCTCGCCCATCGCCGCCAGCTCGGCCGCCGCGTCCGCCTCGTCCCGCGACATCTGCTCCAGGGCCTCGTTCTCGGCCGGCTTCGGCTTCCGCTTCTCCAGCACCGCCGCCGCGATCTCGTCCCGGACCGCGTGGTTCTCCCGGAGGAACTGCACCGCCTTGTCCTTCCCCTGGCCGAGCCGCTGCTCCTTGTAGCTGAAGTGGGCCCCGCTCTTCTCGACCACCTCGTCCTCCAAGGCGAGCTTCAGCACGTCCCCCTCGTAGTCGATCCCGCGGTCGTACAGGATTTCGAACTCGGCGTTGCGGAACGGCGGGGCGATCTTGTTCTTGACCACCCGGACCCGGGTTTCGGCCCCGATCGTCTCGTCCCCGTCCTTGACGTGGGTGACCCGCTTGGCCTCCATCCGGACGCTGGCGTAGAACTTCAGGGCCA
>JAIEQO010000294.1 GCA_019747655.1 Gemmataceae bacterium
GGCCGGCCCAGCCCCGCCGGCCCCGCCGCCGGTACGACGGCCCGCCCCCGGTGGGGGAGCCCGAGCCGCCGGCGTCCGGTGCGGCGATCACCGCGCTGGTCCTGGGCATCCTGGCGGTGCTGTCCGGCTGCCTGTGCCCGTGCGTCTCGATCCCGCTGGCGGTCGGGCGATCGGGATTGGCGGGACGGCCCTGCTCGGCCGGGGCGGGCATGGGGTGGCCGCCGCCGGGCTGGTCATGGGGGTCATCAGCCTGGTCATCTCGGCCGGGGTGTTCGCCGTCGGGTTCAACGGGGGGTGGGCCCCGTAGCGTAGACCGTCCTCCGGAGGCCGAACATGGCCCGCCTCGCGCTCGCCCTCGCGCTCGCCGCCCTCGCCGGGTGCGGGACCCCGCCGGCCGCCGTCGTCCGGGAGGCCGGGACCGGTCACGACGACCACGACCACGACCGCGGCAAGATGATGCTGGCCGACGCCGGGCCGTACCACGCCGGGCTGACCGCGCACCTGTCGCCGGACGGGAACGAGCTGGACGTGCTGTTCGAGACGGCGGACAAGGACCCGAAGCCGGTCCCGCTGGTGCTCGACAAGTTCACCGCCACCGCGATCACCGCGGCCGGGAAGGTCCACGAGCTGGCCTTCGAGCCGGCCCCGAAGGCCGAGCGGCCGGGCGACCCCGAGGGCAAGTGCTCGCACTTCGTCGCCAAGGCCGGGTGGATGACCGCGTCCGAGGTGCTGAAGGTGACGGCCGAGGTCGAGATCAACGGCAAGCACCGGCGGGTGGTGTGGAAGACCTTCGAGCCGCGGAAGTACGCCCACGCCGGGGGGTAGCCCGCAAACCGGCCTTGCCCACCCGCCCGGCCGCCGGCCATACTCCGGGCAGACCGTCACACCGATCCCCCGTGGGAAGGAGTCCCCGTGGCCCGCCGCATCCTCGCGCTCTGTGCCCTCGCCCTCCTCGCCGGGTGGGCCGGGTCCCACCAGCCGCCGGCCCCGCCGGCGGCCGCCCCCGTCGCCACCGACGCCCTCGACGGCACCTGGGAGCTGGTGTCGCTGGTCGAGGAGGGGCGGCCGGTGCCGCTGGACCTGGTCAGGCAGACGCTCATCAAGGACGCCCGGGTGACGATCGACCGCGGGTTCATCGGGTTCGTCCGCCCGGACGGGGCCGGCCGGACCCTGCCGTTCGTGGTGAACGCGGCCGTAAGCCCGAAGACGATCGACATCGCCGGCATCCAGAACTTCGGCGGCAAGGGCGTCTACCTGCGGGACGGGGACACGCTGTTGGTCTGCCTGGGCGAGCACCCCGGCGACGCCCGCCCGGCCGGGCTGGTGTCGGTGCCCGGCGAGAAGGCCACCCAGCTCACCTTCACCCGGGTGGCGGCCCCGGCGGCGTCGCCCCCGCCGGCCCCGGCCGCCCCGCCGGCCCCGCCGGCGATCCCGGCCGACGACGCCCTGCGGGACTCGCTCTTCGGCACCTGGGGCCACCAGACCGACTCGACGGTGTTCAAGGTGACGCTCAACCCGGACGGGACGTTCTCGTCGGTCCGGACGTACAAGCGGGGGTTCCGCAAGCTGTTCGACGCGGAGGAGCGGGCGAGCGGGACGTGGCGGCTGAAGGACGGGTTCTTGATCTACACGACGACGGCGGCGACCAGCCGGGGCCAGGTCGGGCAGGTCACGTCGGCCCGGATCACGTCGGTGTCGAACGGCGAGATGATCTACGTCGACAGCCAGACCGGCGACCGGCGGATCGAGTGGCGGCTGCGGTAGCCGGTCGGGGTGCGGCCGGCGGCCCGGCGTCGCTGACCGGGGCGGGCTACCGGCCGGAAGGCCCGGCGTTGCTGACCGGGGCGGGCTACCGGCCGGAAGGCCCGGCGTCGATGACCTCGACGGTCCGTGTCGTCAGGTCGACCCGGAACAGCACCTGAAGGCCGGGTAGGAAAGTAAGCCGGTAGCCGCCGGTCCGGGACTCGCCGACGTCCAGCGGGTCGGACCGGAGCCGGGTGTTCAGGTTCTCGACCGCCCCGGCCAGCCGGTCCTGGGCGGCGAGGTCGAGCCGGATGTAGGCGTCGGCCATCCGGTCGAGGGGCGTATCCCCCCAGCTCAGGGCGAACATTTGCGTAGCTCCCGGAGCCGTTCCATCACCTGTTCCGGGGTGTACCACTTGGTGTTCGGGTCGGCCCGCATCCGCTCGTACTCGGCGATCTTGGCCTCGTCGAGCTGGAACAGGTCCATCTTGGACCGGGGGATGAACTCGCCGAGGAGGATGCCGTCCGGCCCCACCACCGGGTCGGGCTCTCGGGCGGCGGCCAGCTTGGCGGCGAACTCCGGGTCGGTGACGTCGATCGGCATGGGACCTCCTCCGGGGCGTACCGCCATCCTACCGCCCGGCGGCCGCCGGCACCACGGCTACCGCCTCTGACGTCGGCCCGGATCACGTCGGTGTCGAACGGCGAGATGATTTACGTGGACAGCCAGACCGGCGACCGGCGGATCGAGTGGCGGCTGCGGTGACGCCGGCGGCGGGGCGAGGTGGCCGCCGGAGACGGCCGGGGCCGGCGGGCTACCGACCCGAAGGCCCGGCGTCGATGACCTCGACGGCCCGGGCCGTCAGGTCAACGCGGAAGAGCACCTGAAGGCCGGGCAAGAAGGCGAGCCGGTAGTCGCCGGCCCGGGACTCGCCGACGTCCAGTGGGTCGGATCGCAGCCGGGCGTTCAACTGCTCGACGGCCCCGGCCATCTGCTCCCGCCGGACGGGATCGAGGGCGACGTACCGGTCCGCCATCCGGTCCAGGGCCGGTGCTTTCCAGGTCAGCGCCCACATCGGTCGATCTCCCGGAGCCGGGCCATCACCTCCTCGGGGGTGTACGACTTGACGTTCGGGTCGGCCCGCATCCGCTCGTACTCGGCGATCTTGGCCTCGTCGAGCTGGAACAGGTCCATCTTGGACCGGGGGATGAACTCGCCGAGGAGGATGCCGTCCGGCCCCACCACCGGGTCGGGCTCTCGGGCGGCGGCCAGCTTGGCGGCGAACTCCGGGTCGGTGACGTCGATCGGCATGGGACCTCCTCCGGGGCGTACCGCCATCCTACCGCCCGGCGGCCGCCGGCACCACGGCTACCGCCTCTGACGTCGGCCCGGATCACGTCGGTGTCGAACGGCGAGATGATTTACGTGGACAGCCAGACCGGGGACCGGCGGATCGAGTGGCGGCTGCGGTAGCCGGCCGTCACGGCTTCGCCTCCCGGTGCTCGGCCACCGCCTTGGCCAGATCGCCCCTGTCGGCCAAGGCGTTGCCGAGGTGGAAGCGCGGCCGGGCCTCCTTCCCGTCGAGCCGGATCGCCTGCCGGTACTCGGCGAACGCCCGGTCTAGTTCGCCCAGGTCGTATAACGTCCGCCCCAGGTTGTTGCGAGCGGGCACCCCCCAGGGGCAATCGGGCGGGCGGTGTCAGCAGCTACCCTCGTCGATTCGGTTACGGAGGGGGCGGTGATGTCGGCGGCGGGGCCGGCACCGGGGCAGTCGGCGAGTGATCGGCCGACGCCGGGGTTACGCCCTGGGGCGGTTTCATCGGCACGAAGAACTCGGCCATCTTCCGCTCGGCCGGCGGCTTCTTGGCGTACACCACCACCTCGTCCGGGTTAATGGCCTTGTTGTCCTTGTTCCGGGCCTGGACGTGCAGGTGAAGTCGGCCTTTCGCTCCCACGTCCCCGGTCACCCCGAGCATGGTGTCCGGTTTCACCTCGTCCCCGACCTTCACAAACGTCTTGGAGGTGTGTAGGTACTCGACCCGATTCCCCCGATCATCGACCTCGACGGTGATCCGGCCGATGTTGTTGTCTGTACCGATTCCGACGACCTTGCCGTACACCCCGGCCTTGAAGTCGAGTGGCCGTTTCTCGCCCTTGGCGTCCCGGCTGGAGAGGTCGATCCCCTCGTGCATGCGGACGAACTCGTCCTCGGCCGGCTTATAGGTGGTCGGATCGACCTTGTGCGGAAAGTCCTTCGGCTGCGGATCGAGGGCTTTCCCGTCCTTTCCCTTCTTGTACACGCGGACGATCCCGGGGTCCGATGTCCGGCGGTTCCCCGGCGGCAGGAACAGGTCCGGCATGGCCCTCGGCCGGCGGTCCGGGAAGGCGCTGATGCCGCTCGCGGACATCAGCTTCTCGAAGTCGGACTTCTCGGCGGGCGGGGTCGGCGGTTGCTTTGGCTCCTGCGCGAACACGGGCTGCACGCCGCACGCCAGTACGACCAGCCCCAGCAACCGCAAACCGCCGGCTCGCACTCGGCTGCTGACTCGCATCGTCCGCACCTCCGAATAGTTAGGGGGCGAAACATCAGGCGATCGGGCCCGTCCCCGGCCCGACGATCCGGGCCGGGGACGGGCGTGGGTCAGCGGCGGAGGGAGTCGTAGAAGGTCTTGCCGTCCGAGTTCCGGATCGCGTTAAATTCGAGCCTAAATTGATCGTTGATGGTACTCTTGAGCGTCCACGCTCCGTCACTGGTCTGGGCCGTGATCTGACGGCCCGTCTGGGTCCACGTCCCATCGTAGGTGGTCGGCCGGTCCGTGCCGCCGAAGTAGTAGCTCATCGAGCCGCCCCGGCCGAGCGTGAGGCGTACGGTGTTGCCGACGTTATCGCCGCCGTTCCAGTTGCCGGCGAAGTTGACCCGCTTGGCGGCGTTCTCGAACTTGGTCATGCCGCCGGAGAGCGCCTTCTGGGTACTGTTTAGCGTGCCGTTGTCCTTCATCAGTTGGGCCGCGTCACGCTGTAACTGGTCCTGCTGCTGCCGCTGCCGCCGCCAGTACGTCCGCGAGTCCTCCTGCCATTTCTCCCACCCCTTGGCATCGTTCTGCCATTGAAATTTCAGCAGGTTTCCGTCCTTGTCGTAATATTTGTAATACGTCTCTCCCGTGTACGGGTTATACGTCCCGATTCGGCCGTACCCGTCCTTTGCGAGGTCGATCCCGTTATTCTCCTTGAGGCTCTTGAACATCTCCTCCTTCTTCGCGGCCCACTCCTCCCCGAACGGCTTGAGTCGCGACCCGTAGGTCTGCTCCCACTCCTTGCTCATGGCCTCCTTGTTCGCCTCGAACATGGCCTTTTCGGGATACTTGGCCACGTTGTTCACGAGACCGATCTGGGAGCCGGCGATGGCCGACTGAAAGTCCAGTTCCTGGTTGGCCCGGTTGTAGTCGTTGATCTCCTGCCGCTTGTAGCTGAACGACTGGTCGATGGCCTTCTGGCTTTCGGCCCAGGTCGCATCGGCCTGCAGACGCAGCCCACTCTGCTTGTCGATGATCGCGGCCGCGTCGGACATGCTGAGGTTCGGGTTGTCCAGTTTCTTGTACAGGCTGTCGACTTGGTCTTGGATGCCCTGGGCCTTGGTGTTGTAGTCCCGGGCGATGTTCTCGCTCGACGGGGGGCGGTCCTGGGACCGGGCGAACGATCCGCCCGCGAGGACGACGCAGCAGGTGATGAACAGGACGTGCGCGTTCATGGGCTCTCCCTGACGGTGCGAGTTTCGGAAAGTAACTCCGATCCGGGCAACAGTGACGGGCCGTTGACGGCTTGCGTGGCGACTTACTTCTTGTCCTTCAGGAAGTCGGGCCGGACGATGGCGGGGACTTCCGGGGGTACGTCGGAGATCTTGGGCAGCGTCCGCTCGATCGGGTCTTTCGGCTTCGGCGGGTCGTTCGGGTTCGGCGGCGGGACTTGGTTGTCGTTGGGCGAGCCGGGCGGGCACGGGGTCGGCGGGCACTGCGGCCGGGGCGGGCACGACGGCGGGCAGGGCTGGGCGCTTCGGCGGCGGAACCGGTGGCAGGCCGAGGCGTCGGCGGCCACGGCCAAACAACTCGCGATGGTCAGTCCGAACAGGACGGCACGGCGGACCGACGGGCGCGCACTCCTCATCTCGACACCTCCGGGCAAGAAGGGACCGATCGACGGGGTTTGGGGCCGTCCGTAACCTGCCTGTCTCCTCCAACTTCTCGATTATGGTGTCCGTTTTTTTCTTTGGTCAAGCGAAAAATGCAATTTCTTTCTGGGATTTTTCGGCCTGTCGAGTTGAGGCTCCGGCGGTCGCGCCCGGATCGCCGGTCGGGCGGCTGCTGGGCGAATCGTCGCGGGTAGGCAGGTCGGGCATGGCTGGCCCCCTGGTTGCGATGGCACCATCGTGCCCGTGACCGGGAGACCCACAACCGCCCGGGCGTCGATCTGACGAAATTCATTGGTTTGGCCGCAGGGTGTGTGGGTTGCCGAACCAAACCAACCGGGCGGACCGCCGGCCATACACTACCGGGGTTCCCTCCCCGCGTAGGACCCGTGACCGCCATGCCGCGTGTGCTGATCGCCGACAAGCTCGAGCCGGCCGGGGTCGAGCTGCTCAAGGCCGCCGGGATCGAGGCCGAGACCCGGCTCGGGCTCAAGGGGGCCGAGTTGGCCGCCGCCCTCCGCGAGTTCGACGCCGCCATCGTCCGGTCCCAGCCCAAAGTCACCGCCGACTGCCTGGACGACCCCGGCAGGCTCCGGGCCATCGCCCGGGCCGGTGTCGGGGTCGACAACATCGACGTGGCCGCCGCCACCCGCAAGGGGGTGGTGGTCATGAACACCCCCGGCGGGAACACCGTCTCGGCCGCCGAGCACACCGTCGCCCTGATCTTCGCCCTGGCCCGGAAGGTCCCGGCCGCCGACGCCGTCATGAAGGCCGGCGGGTGGGACCGGGCCAAGTTCGTCGGCACCCAACTCGCCGGCAAGACGCTCGGCGTCGTCGGCCTCGGGCGGATCGGCCGGGAGGTCGCCCGCCGGGCCATCGGGCTGGACATGGCGGTCATCGCCCTCGACCCGTTCGTCACCGCCGCCAAGGCCGCCGAACTCGGGATCGAGACGGCCGCGTCGCTCGACGAGCTGCTCCCCCGTGTCGACTTCCTGACCATCCACGTCCCGCTCTCGGCCGAGACCAAGAGCCTGATCGGGGCCCGCGAACTCGGGCTGATGCGGAAGACGGCGTGCGTCCTGAACGTGGCCCGGGGCGGGATCATCGACGAGAAGGCGCTGGCCGACGCCCTGGCGGCCGGGACCATCGGCGGGGCCGGGGTGGACGTGTTCACCGTCGAGCCGACGACCCCCGACAACCCGCTCCTCAAGGCCCCGAACGTGGTCCTGACCCCGCACCTCGGGGCGAGCACGGTCGAGGCCCAGGAGAACGTGGCCGTCGAGGCGGCCCAGCTCGTCGCCGACTTCCTGCTCAAGGGGCAGGTGGCCGACGCGGTGAACATGGCGTCGGTCGACCCGCGGGAGCTGGCCGAGGTCCGGCCGTATGCGGACCTGGCCCGGCGGCTCGGGCTGTTGCACGCCCAGCTCGCCCAGGGGGCGGTGAAGAAGGCCAGCCTGACGTACCGGGGCGAGCTGGCCACGAAGAAGACGCGGTTGTTGACCGCCGCGTTCACCGCCGGGCTGTTGGAGTACCGGCTGAGCGCCGGCGGGGTGAACCTGGTGAACGCCGAGGTGCTGGCCCGGGACCGGGGGATCGAGATCGCCGAGTCGGCCAGCCCGAAGAAGGGCGACTTCGCGGCGCTGTTGCACTCGGAGGTGGAGGCCGAGGGCGGGACGAGCGTGGCCGCCGGGACGCTGTTCGGGGACCAGTACATCCGGCTGGTGCAACTCGGACCGTTCCGGATGGAGAGCTACCTGGACGGGACGCTGCTGGTGTTCACCCACCGGGACGCCCCGGGGCTGATCGGGTTCGTCGGGACGGTGTTCGGCCGGCACGGGGTGAACATCGCCCAGATGACGGTCGGGCGGCAGTCGCCCGGCGGGGACGCGGTCGGCATCCTGAACCTGGACGGGCCGCCGCCGGAGGCGGCCCTGGCCGAGGTCCGGGCCCACCCGCCGATCCGCAACCTGTCGGTGGTGACCCTGCCGCCGGCCGGGGAGGCCCCGAGTTGGCTCGGGTAAGTTTGGAGTTTCGAGTTTGAAGTTCCGAGTTCAGCCGCGGTACGGGTGGCCCACTGGCACCGGCCAGTCCCTACTACGAGACGTGTAGCTGGAAACTCGAAACTCCAAACTTCGAACTCGAAACTGGCGGAGGTCCGGGCCCGGGTTGCCCGGACCGCCTATTTTCTCGGGTTGATATGTTTACGCGGGCTCGCCGACTGGTAGAGTGGTGGGAACTCGCGGGGCGATGGCCGCCCCGGCACGCGCCCGACCGCCCCGCATGACGCCCCTTGCCGTCATCGCCCTGGTCGCCGCCTCGGTCACACCGCCGCACACCGGCGGCGGCCCGGTCGCGCCCCCGCGGCTGCCGGCGGCCGAGGTCGCCGACCGGGCCGTCCGGGCCGACGACCCGGCCGCCCCGGTCGGCGTGGTCGGGGTGGTGGTCGGCGGGTGGGGCGACCACACCCTGTACGTCCAGGACTCGTCCGGCGGCGTGACCGTCGCCCTGGCGGCCCCGGCCGACCTGCCACCCG
>JAIEQO010001091.1 GCA_019747655.1 Gemmataceae bacterium
CGTGGGGGCCCGATGGGCTCGGGTCGGGCCTCCCCCCGGCCGCCCCCCCCCCCCGACGCTCACGGAATGCTCGCGGTGTCCCGCCGCGGCCGACTTCGACCCAGGACCGCTGCCGTTCCCGACCGCCGGAGGGGGGAGGCCTCGGGCGGGAACGCAGGTTGGCTCAGAACGCCCGAGGCCTCCCCCCTCCGGCGAAAAGACCAACGGCAGCGGGGACGCAATCGCAGGCAACTTCTCCCGCGGCGGAACGCCGCAGAGGTAGTCTCGACCCGCGACGGGACACCGTGACTCCAGTTAGTTCAACTGCAACTCCGGGAACTTCTGTTCGACCAACCCCCGGTGCTGCGGGTGCTTCGCCACGAACCCGGCCACCCCCGCCAGCCCGGCCCGGAACTCCGGCCCCCGGACCGACCGCAAGGCCACGCCGACGATCGGCAGCAGGTCCTCGGCCTCCTCGGGCTTCCGGCCGAGCCGGTCGATCACCTGCCGGACGGCGAACGGCTTGGCCCGGCCGCCGCGGTGGATGTTCAAGAGCACTGACGCCCACAGGAACCGCACCGCCGTTGGCGAGAAGGCGTCCAAGCCGGCGGGGTCTTTGGCCCGCTCGTCGAGCAGGGCCACCAGCCGCAGCCGCACGTCGTCGTAGGGCGATTCGAGCAGCCGCTGCCACACGACCGCACTCTCCCGGGCCCGTTCGTCGGTCTGGAGCCAGACCCAGCCGGCCTCACGCACGTCGGCGTGCCGGCTGTCGAGGAACTCCAGCACCCACGTCGGCTGGAAGTTGGGCAGGGCCCCGAGGACCTCGCAGGCCCACTTCACCAGGGCCGGCCGCAGCGGTTCCGCCTCGGCGTCGCGCAGCCCGAAGATGGCTTTGATCTCGGCCTCGTCCTTCGGCCGCTTGGGCGTCAGCATCGCCTGCCCGAGCCGGGCCAGCGGGACCGGCCGGGCCATCGCCAGCTTGACCGCGTCGGCGAACCCGACCTGCTCCGGCCTCACCACCCGCGCGATCAAGCCGGTGAGCCGGTCGAGTACGTCCGGCCCGGCCGCCTCGACCAGCTTCAGCCACCGCTCGACCGGGACGGCTTCGAGGCCCGTGACCTTGTCGATCAGCTCGGCGGCGAGGTCGTTCAGTTCCGGCACCGACGATTCGAGCCAGGCCAACAACTCGTCGAGCGTGACCTTCGCCAGCCGGTCGGGGAAGTGCCGGCGGAGCATCTGAATCGCCCACTGCCGGACCGGCCGGCATTTCGCCCCGGTCAGCAGGTCCATCAGCGGCTCGGGCGACCGCTGCCACAGCCGGCGGAACATCGGGTCGGGCCGCAAGCTGCCGAGCGAACCGCCCGGAGCGACCCGCCAGCCGGCCGGCTTGGCCACGATGGTCGGCGAGTGGTGGAACAGGACGTGGACGAGGCCCCAGTTGTCGAGCAGCGACAGTCCGTCCGGGATGTCCGCGTCGGTGTACTGCTTGAGGGCGACCGAGACGGCCGGGATGTACCGCTCCGGCGCCTGCCGGCCGAGCCGGCGGAAGTACCGCCAGGCCCGCCGGCGGAGGTAGCCCCGGGTGGCGACCGAGAACAGGAACTTCCCGTCGGTCAGCCGGTCGCGGTTCTGCTCGTACCAGTGGCCGGTGTAGTACCGGTCGTCCCGGGGAAGGGCGGTGTCGCCCGGCGTGTTGACCGTCCGCTCCTCGACGTACTCGCGGGCCTGGTAGTCCCACCGCCGCCGGGTCTTCGCTCGCCGCCGGACCGAGCGGTCGAGGGCGACCAGGAACCGGGCCATCGTGGCGTCGTCGCCGGCGTTGTCGGCGAACTTGAACAGCCGCTTGACCAGCGGCTCGTGGCGGGGCGAGTTGAGCGGCCGGGCGAGGTACAGGTTGAGGAGCTTCCGGGCCTCGATCCGCGGGTCGGTGTACCACGTCTCGGCGAACGGGGCCAGCGCCTTGGCGTCCATCACCTGTCGGATGGCGTCGACGAACTCCGGCGACCCGGCCTCGAACAGCTCCCGGAGCCGGTCCCAGACCCGGTCGGCGAGGAACGTGTTCCGGCGGTCGCGGGCCATCCCGGGCACTCCGGCGGGCGAACGTGGAGTGTGATGGTAGTTCCCGGCCCGACCGCACGCAAGCACCGTAGCGGGTAAAAACCGCACAGGCAGGAATGCCTGTGCCACCGGCATCCTTGTTCTGGTGGCACAGGCATTCCTGCCTGTGCGGCCCCTACGGCGTGAACCGCACGGCCTCGGCCGGCGGCAGGACGCTCACCCCGGCGTCGGCCTCGAACAGCGACCCGGCCTCGGGGCAGTCGTCCTCCTGCTCCTCCGGCATCCCCTCGGTGGCCGTGGTCAGGACCAGCTTGACCCCGCCCCCGTGCGACAGGAGGCACGGGCACGTCACCCGCGGCGAGCCCGGCGTCTGCCACTCGGCCACGGCCTGCCCGCTGGTCAGGTCGAACCGGACGGCCCGGCCGTGGGGCACCGGGTCGGGGTTGTAGAAGGCGACGATCGCGGTGCCCTCGCCGCCGTCCCGCATGCCGTCCGGGAAGCCGGGCTCGGCCTTCAGGTCGAGGGCGACGCCGTCGAGTACCGCGACCCGCGACCCCAGGTCGAGCCGATACCGCTTCACCGTCTTCGTCGGCGTGTCGATGTCGAACAGCACCAGCTCGCCGCCGTACCGGGCGAACACCTTGCCGTTCGAGCAGGTCTGGCCCGGGGCCAGGAGTGACACCACGTCGTCATCGAGCGTGTACAAATACAGGTTGGCGATCGGGTCCTTGAACTTCACGTCCTTCGTCCCGAACACCACCGCCCGGCCGCCGGGCACGACCTCGGCGTCGTTAATCATCGTCCGCGGGCTGTCGTCGGGGATGGTCGCCAGCCGGTGCCACGTCCCGGCGTCCAGGTCGAACGTGCCGAGTTGCTTGTCCATGCCGACGAACACCACCCCGGGCCGGTCGGTCGGCAGGACGAACCCCGGCCGGCCGGGCAGCCGCCACGTTTCCGTTTCGCCGTCGTCCCAGAAGCGGACGTGCAAGGCCCCGCCCGTCGCGGCCGGGGCGGTCTGGATGTTCACCCAGATGAGGGCGTCCCGGTCGTCCAGACGGACCGGCCGCGGCCCCTCGGGGAGGAACCGGTCGGGGGCGTCGTCCGACCGGTACAGGACGCGGGCCGTGTGGGTGGGCAGCATGGCGGTACTCCGGGGGCGGGCCGGTTGGTACGTTACCCGGACACACGCGGCGGGGCGAGGGGCGGGCCGATGCTACACGGCAAGCGGGCGGTCGTGACCGGCAGCAGCCAGGGGATCGGGCTCGGCGTCGCCCAGGCGATGGCCGCGGCCGGGGCCGCCGTGGTCGTCACCTCCGAGCGGCCGCTCGACCAGCTCCGCGACGTGCAACGCCTGCTCAGCGACTACCCGCTCACCCGGTACGTCCGGGCCGACCTCTTGGCCGACGGCGAGCCGGAGCGGCTGATCGCCGAGTCCTGGGGCCTGCTCGGCGGGGTGGACGTGCTGGTGAACAACGTAGGCACCTATAAGGAGCCGCCGCTGACCGAGATCACCCGCGGCCACTTCGACTTCATCTTCCGGCTCAACGTCTGGGTGGCCATCGCCCTGACCCGGGAGGTGGTCCGGAGGGCCGTCGAACAGAAGCGGGGCGGCCGCATCCTATTCACCACCTCGCTCAACGCCACCCGCTCCGAACCCCTGCACACCCTCTACGACGCCAGCAAGGGGGCGGTGAACGCCCTGTGCCGGCAACTGGCCGTCGAACTGGCCCCGCTCGGGTTCACGACGGCGGCCGTCGCCCCGGGGCTGGTCGAGACGCCACTGACCGACTTCGGGCTGAAGTCCGACCCGGCCGGCCGGCAGGCCGTGCTCGACCAAATCCCGGTCCGCCGGATCGCGGCCGTCGAGGACGTGGCCCACTGGTACGTCTTCCTGGCGTCCGACAAGGCGAGCTACTCGACCGGGGCCGTCTTCGGGGTCGACGGCGGGCTCGACGCCCAACAGATGGCCGTCCGGCCGGTGACGGACGCCGAACGGCGGTGAGCCCGCGGACCCGGGGTTTCCACCCCGGGCTACGGTCGGTCGCACCTCCGGTGCTCCGGGTGGTTGGAGCCGCGGAGCGGCGACCGATGGTAGCCCGGGGTGGAAACCCCGGGTCTTCAGTTCGGCACCACGGTCCGGCACGTCGGCTTCGGGCCCGGGTCCTTCCCGTCGAGCTTCTTCCGCAGCCACTCCAGCCCGTCGAGGTTGTCGGCCAGCCGCTCGGCTGCGTCGTCGTCGGTGTGGCCGATGATGCCGACCGGGCCGGCGTAGCCGCTGTCGCGGATCGTCTTGAGCAAGCCCTCGTCCAGGTCGCCCTGGCCGAGCGGCAGAATCTTCTTGCCGACCTTGTCGCCGCCCTGGACCATTCCGTTCAGGTTCAGGCAGAGCAGGTGCGGCTTCATCAGCCGGAGGATGCCCGGGAAGTGGGTGAGGTGGTCGTGGCCGTGGTGCTGGTTGTAGACGATGCCGACGTTCTTCACCCCCAGGGCGTCGATCACGGCGATCTGGTTGAGCGGCTCGCCGAACCACCCGCCGTGGTTGTACAGGGCCACCTTGCACCCGAGCCGGTCGGCTTCCGCGGCGATCGGGCGGATGACCTCGGCGGCCGCCTTCACCTTCGCCGCCTGGTCGGCCCCGGCCAGGTCGCCCATCGTCACCCAGAGCTGCGGCTTGAGCTTGTGCTTCTCGATGACGGCGAGGAGCTGCCGGGCCTCCGGGCCGAGGTTCGCCGGGAACCACACGGCCGTCAGCTCGATCTTCCGCTTGGCCAGCTCGCCGACCTCGGCGTCGAACGTCGGCAGGTGCTGGGCCCGCCAGTCGTAGGCGAACTTGGTGAACCCGAGCTTGGCCATCATCTCGGCCCGCTCGGCCGGTCCGCGGTTCGTCTTGTCGAAGGGGACGATGCACCAGGCGACGAGGTTGTCCCGGGCGAACGGGTCGGCCGCCGGCGGGGCGACCGCCAGGGAGACGAGGAGAGGGAGCATGGCGGACCTCCGGATGTAGGGTGTGTCGAGGTCCGCGGAGCGGACCGACGACGCACCGGGGGTTGTTACGAGCGGTCGCCGGCCCGCAGGCCGAGCAGCCGGGTCAGGACGAGCACCACCCCTGCGACCGCGACCATTACCAGCGATACCGCCAGGGCCGCGTCCAGCCGCCCGACCTGGGCCTCCAGGAATACGGCCGTCGGCAGCACCACCGTCTTGCCCGGGGTCGCCCCGGCGAACACCTGGACCGGCCCGAACTCCCCGAGGGCCCGGGCCCACGCCAGCGTCGCCGCCGCCAGCATCCCCCGCCGGGCCGCCGGCAGGGCCACCCGCCGGAACGCCCCGGCCCGGGAGCAGCCGAGGGTCAGGGCGACCCGCTCGGCCCGCGGGTCGATCCCGTCGAACGTCACCCGCATCGTCCGGACGGCGAACGCCGTGACCACCGCGAACTGGGCCAGGATGACGGCCGGCACCCGGTACGTCACCGGGACGACGGCCTCGACGACCCGGCCGGGGGCGGTCTGGAACAGCACGAGCAGGCTGATCCCGACGACCAGCGGCGGCAGCACCAGCGGCACGTCGACCAGCAGCTCGACCACCGCCTTCCCCGGGAACGCCGTCCGTGACAAGAGGTAGCCGAGCGGCACGGCGACCCACAGGGCGAGTATGGTCGTGACCGTGGCCGAGAGCACGCTGAGGCGGATCGCGGCCCGGATGTACGGCTCGTCCAGGACGGCCCGGACCTGCCCCGGGCTGGTGTAGAGCACGTCCACGGCTAGCAGGGCGGCGACCAGCAGGACGTAGGACCCGCCGAGTACGGCCAGGGCCAGGACGAACCACCGGTCAGCGGCGCGGGTCATCGGCCGCTGTCCCAAACAGGCCCCGGTTCCAGGTCGGCGAACCCGGCGGCCCGGAACTGGGTCTGCCCGCGGTCGGCCGCCCGGACGTACCGGACGAACCGCCGGGCCGCGTCCGGATCGGCGGCCGATTTCAACACCGCCAATTCCACCCGGGCCGTCGCCCCGTCCAACTCCGGCAGCCGGACGACCGCGAGGTCCGGGTACTGGGCCGCCACCGCGTCCCACACGACGGCCGCGTCGTTGCTGCCGACCTTCACCGCGTTCGCGGCCTCGGCCACGGTGGTGTGGTAGACGGTCGTGTTCGCGTGCAGCGCGTCCCACCGGCCGAGCGTCCGCAGGTGGTCGCGGGTCACTTTGCCGATGGCGGCCGCGTCCGGGTTGGCCTGACCGAGCTTTAAGTCAGGGGCCAACAGGTCGTCGAACCGGGTGATGCTGCGGGGGTTGCCGGGCCGGGCCAGGACGACCGCCCGCATCCGGGCCAGCGGCACGGCTTCTGCCACCACGCCCTTCGCCTCGGCCAGCCGGACGTAGCTGTCGTCGGCCGGCAGGAGGAGGTCGCCCCGGCCGGTGACGGCGGCCGCCAGCACCTGCTCGGAGTTGCCGAAGGTGAACTCGACCGGGGTGCCGGTCTCCTTCTCGTACCCGGCGGCGGTCGCGTGCATGGCCGGCTTGAGGGCGGCGGCGCAGTACACCAGCAGCGGCGGCCGGTTCGGGTGCAAGCCCGGGCCGGCGTCGCGGTAGAGCAGGATGGCGAGGACGCCGAGGGCTGCGAGCGAGCCGAGCGCGGCGGCCAGGAGCGGGCGGCGGGGGTTCCCGAACATGGGGCCGTTGTACGCCCGGCGAACCCCGGTGCCACCCGCCGGCATCCAACCATCGGGGGCCGTCGTCCCCCGTCCGAGAGGTGCGCGATGACCGCGGCGGCGACGTTCGGGGGCGGGTGCTTCTGGTGCCTGGAGGCCGTGTTCGAGCAGTTGAAGGGCGTGGAAAAGGTCGAGTCCGGGTACGCCGGCGGGCGGGTCGAGAACCCGACCTACAAGGCCGTCTGCGGCGGGGGGACGGGTCACGCCGAGGTCGTCCGGGTGACGTTCGACCCGGCCGTGATCTCGTACCGGGAGCTGCTGGGGGTGTTCTTCGCGGTCCACGACCCGACGACCTTGAGCCGCCAGGGGAACGATGTCGGGACGCAGTACCGGTCGGTGATCTACACCCACGGGCCGGACCAGGAGGAGGCGGCCCGGGCCGTCATCCGCGAGCTGACCGAGCGGGGGGAGTGGCCGAACCCGATCGTGACGGAGGTGGTGCCGGCCCCGACCTTCTACAAGGCCGAGGACTACCACCAGGGCTACTACCGGGCCAACCCGGACCAGCCGTACTGCCAGCTCGTCGTCGGGGCGAAGGCGGCCAAGGCCCGCAAGGCGTTCGCCCGGCTGCTGAAGGCGTAAGCCGGGCGACTCCGATTCGACGGACGAGCCCACCCCCGAACGGGTGGGCCGTCCGCAGTGCCTACGAGAGCAGTCGATTCACCCCGACCTGGGGCCGGCTCCGCGACCTTACTTCGCGACCGGCTCGACGAACAGGACCTTGACCGTCCGCTTCTCGGTCGTGAACGTCAGTCCGGTTTGCTTGGCCACGTTCGCCAGTACCAGTTCCGGGTCGCGGTCCTCAGCCTCGATCGCCGGGTCGAACTTCCCGACGGGTTGTGGATCGCCCCCCGGGAGTGGGGGGGCGGGGAGGTCGAACTCCGAGGCGAGCCGGAGCCGTGGGTCCTGGCGCACGCTCAGGCCGTAGGTGAAGACGTCGTCCTTACCGGACTTGGCTTCGTTCACGATCCGCCGGCCCAGGAACGGCCCGAGGTCGAGCAGGAAGCCGTGGAGGTCCCGCCTGCTGCCCCAGGCCTCGCCCTTGCCGATCTCCTTGGCGAACACCTCGACGTGGTTCTTCTCCTGCCCCGCGAGCGGCGTGATCTTCAGCGCGCCACGGGCCACCACGACTTCCCGCTCGACCTCCCGGAACGTCAACTTGATGCCCAGCTTGCACTCGTCGCGGAGGATGCGGTCGAACGCGGCGGCCCGGTCTTCGACCGGAGCCTCGTCGCGGAACACGAAGTCCCCGCCGACGGTGTGGTCGAGCACGGCCTTCTCCCCTTCCACCTCCAACAGCGGGATGAGGACCGCCATCCCCAGCACACTGCGGACGGTCATGTCGCCCCCGCCCATGCCATAGTTGCGGGGCTTATCGTTGGGGGCCTTCTGAACCTGGAAGGTCATGAAGATCGGGGGCGGGTCCGGGATGTCCCCGTTCCACCCCATCTTCTTGATGAACTCGGCCCGACAGTCCGGGAAAGGGGGCGCGACGCGCTTGAGCACCTCGCCATCCTTGAGCCCGTAGACCTTGTTGAACTCCTTCTCCCACTCGGACTCCCGGACCGGCGCCGCGGCCGACGGCGGCCGGGGGGCGGCCTTCGCTTCCGCGGTGGCCGCGCCCCGCGACAGGGCGCTCGCCCCGGCCGCGGCGGCCAGCGCGAGGGGGACGAGCAGAACCGAGATCCGCAACTTGGGCAGGAGCATAGCGCGTGTCACCTCCGCTGTGAGTTGGGTGATGTCGGCCGGGACGGTCCCG
>JAIEQO010001053.1 GCA_019747655.1 Gemmataceae bacterium
GTCGTCTTGCCGGCCCCGTTCGGGCCGAGGAAGGCGAACAGCTCGCCGGCCGGGACGTGCAGGGACAGGTCCTGCACGGCCACCTTCGGGCCGTAGCGCTTGGTCACTTCGACGATGTCGATCATGTCATACGTCCCGAAGAGACCCCACCCCCTAGCCCCCTCCCCCGCGGGGGGGAGGGGGGACCGGAGAGCGGCCGATCCGCGCCCGAACCACCTCCCCGCCAAGGGAAAGCCGGGAAGAAAACAGACCCCACCCCCTAGCCCCCTCCCCCGCGGGGGGAGGGGGGACCGGACAAACGCACGGCATCGCTCTCCGGCGCATGCTCGGGGGCCGGCACGTCCATGGTTCTGTTCCCCCTCCCCCCGCGGGGGAGGGGGCTAGGGGGTGGGGTCCGCTCCTGGCATACCGAGGCGATCCGAGCGATCACCGCGTCGAACCGCGCGAACACTTCGTCGTTCCGGAACCGCAGTACGACCAGCCCGCGGGCCGCGAACACCCGGTCGCGTTCCGCGTCGTACTCGGGCTGTGCATCATGGATCGAGCCGTCGGCCTCGACCACGACGCCGGCGGCGTGGCAGTAGAAGTCGGCGATGAACCCGTCGATGACCTGCTGGCGGCGGAACCGGAGGCCGTCGAGTTGGCGATCCCGGAGGCGGGACCAGAGCGCCCGCTCGGCCGGGGTCATCTCGCGGCGGAGTTGACGGGACCGGACGACTTTCGCCTCGTCGACGCGCTGCCGGCGGACGACGAAGTGGTTGGGAGGGCGAACGGACCCCACCCCCGTCCCCTCCCCCGCGGGGGGAGGGGGGTCGAGAGGCGTCACCGGTTCGGGTCCGGTCGGCGTCACCGGGGTGGCGAAGCCCGCGCGGTTCCGGTCCCCCCTCCCCCCGCGGGGGAGGGGGTTAGGGGGTGGGGTCGGTCTTCCTCCCCCGACGCCGTCGGGGAGGGGGCTAGGGGGTGGGGTCTTCATGCGTCACTCCTCCCGCACCAGCGCCACCGACTCGCCGGCCAGGAACGCCTCCTGCCGCAGCACCTTCCCGTCGGCCACCCGCACCCACGTCTTGGCTCGGACCTCGTCCCCCTCGCGGTACTCGATCACCCGGCACGGGTCGGGCCGGCCGGGCGGCGGCTCCGGGTCCGCCGCGACCGTCGCCACCAGCGGCTCCCGCTCCGGCTTCTCTCCGGGCAGGGGCACCCCGTGCTCGCGGGCCTGGGCCGCGGCCACCGCCGCCACCGCCGCCACGAGCGGGTCGACCTCCCGGACCACCCACCGCTGGCCGGGTCGGACGGTCGCCAGCCGGTTCACCGGCTGGAGCGGGCCGAGCGCCTGCCCGTCCGGGACCGGCACCGGGTCCAGGTCTTGGTGGACGCTGAAGGACTTGCCGCCGAACCGCCCGGTTAGGTCGCACCGGCCGACGAACGCCCCGCCCTCGACCCGCCCCTCGACCTTCGCCTCGGCGTCGCCGAGCGGGATGGTGTCCGTCACACCGTCCTGGTTCGGACGGGCCAGGAGGATTTCCATCCGGCCGGCCATCGACTGGGCCCGCAGGGCCCCGTCACGGGAGACCCGGGTGGTCACGGCCACCTCCGGGAACAGCACCCGCCCGCCGGGCACGTCGAACACCACCTTCGTGTACTTGTAGCCGAACTCGAAGGTGTCGTCGGCGTCGACGTACTGGGTCCGGCTGGCCAGCCGGCCGGCCTTCTGGCCGTTGTGGAGGACGGCCCACAGGACCTCCCGCTGGCTGGCCTCGTCCCCGAGGTCGACGGCGATCGGGGGCGGGCCGGACGCGGCCAGCCGCGGCCACAGGTCGCGGTAGAAGACCAGGCCGACGGTCCCGGCCCAGAACAAGACGATCAGCACCACCACCGGGCGGGAGGGCATGGGGCACCCGAGCTGTCGAGACCCGACGTGACATGATCCCGGCTATTCATAGGGACCGACGCCCGCCGGCCGGGGGCATTTCACGGCAATCCGCGGGCCGCGGTTGGGGTTGATTCCGCCGTACCCGAACCTTGACAATACTTGCACCCCCCGGCCCGGACCTGACGACCTGCGACTCGCAACCCGGAGAACTCCATGATCGTCGGCGTCCCGAAGGAGATCAAGGCGGACGAGTACCGGGTGAGCATGACGCCGTCGGGCGTCGAGGACATGACCCGGGCCGGCCACCGGGTCCTGGTCGAGACCGGGGCCGGGACCGGCAGCGGGATCGCCGACGACCAGTACGCCGCGGCCGGGGCCGAGATCGTGGCGGCCACCGCCGACGTGTGGCGGCGGGCCGACCTGATCGTGAAGGTGAAGGAACCCTTGCCGGACGAGTGGCCGCAGATGCGGCCCGGGCAGACGGTCTTCACCTACTTCCACTTCGCCGCCGACGAGAAGCTGACCCAGGCGGTGCTAAAGTCCGGCGTAACGGCCGTGGCCTACGAGACGATCCGCGGCCCGAAGGGCGACCTGCCGCTGCTCACGCCGATGAGCGAGGTCGCGGGGCGGATGAGCGTGCAGGAGGGGGCCAAGTTCCTGGAGCGGCCGTTCGACGGCCGGGGCATCCTGCTGGCCGGTGTGCCCGGCGTGGCCCCGGCGACGGTGGTGGTGCTGGGCGGAGGCGTCGTCGGGGCGAACGCGGCCCGGGTGGCGGCTGGGCTGGGGGCGAACGTCTTCCTGCTCGACGTGAACCTCGACCGGCTCCGGTATCTGGACGACGTGATGCCCCGGAACGTGACCACCCTCTTCTCGAACCGCGCGAACATCCTGGACACGATCCAGTGGGCCGACCTGGTGATCGGGGCGGTGCTGATCCCGGGGGCGAAGGCCCCGCACCTGGTCCGCCGGGAGGACCTGAAGCGGATGCCGCACCGGGCGGTGGTGATCGACGTGGCCATCGACCAGGGCGGGTGCTTCGAGACGAGCCGACCGACCAGCCACGCCAAGCCGACGTACATCGTCGAGGACATCGTCCACTACTGCGTGACGAACATGCCCGGGGCGGTCGGCCGGACCAGCACCTACGCCCTGACCAACGTGACGCTGCCGTATGCCCTGCAACTGGCCAACAAGGGCGTCGACGCGGCGACGCGGGAGAACCCGGGGCTGGCCGCAGGGGTGAACGTCAAGGCCGGGCGGGTGACGAACAAGGCGGTGGCCGACACCTTCGGCCTGGAGTGCGTGCCGGTGGCGTGACGAGTCGGGCCCGACCCCGGTAGGTGAACGTCATGTCCGCCGCCCCGAAGCTCGACCGCGAGGTGCTCACCGTCTCGGCCCTGACGGCCCAGGTCCGGGGGGTGATCGAGGGGGAGTTCCCGGCCGTCTGGGTCGAGGGCGAGGTGTCGAACTTCGCCAAGCCCGCCTCCGGGCACATGTACCTGACTCTGAAGGACGCCCGCTCGCAGCTCCGGGCCGTCATCTACCGCGGGGTCGGCCTCCGGCTCCGCTTCGACCCGAAGAACGGCATGGAGGTTTTGGCCCGCGGCCGGCTGAGCGTGTACGACGCCCGCGGCGACTACCAGTTCCAGATCGAGGAGCTTCAGCCGAAGGGCCTCGGGGCCGCAGAGCTGGCCCTGCGGCAGCTCAAGGAGAAGCTGCTAGCGAAGGGGTACTTCGATCCCCGGCGGAAGAGGCCGTTGCCCCGCTTCCCCCGGCGGGTGGCCCTGATTGCGAGTGCCAGCGGGGCCGCAGTCCGGGACATGATCGAGCTGTTCGCCCAGCGGTGGCCGCTCGCCGAGGTCGTGGTCCGGCCGAGCCGGGTGCAGGGCGACGGGGCGGCCGAGGAGGTGGCGGTTGCGGTCCGCGGGCTGAACCGGCTCCACTCGAATGGGACGCTGCCCCTTGATGCGATCGTCATCGGCCGGGGCGGTGGCTCAGCCGAAGACCTGTGGGCGTTCAACGAGGAGGCCGTCGCCGACGCCGTCTTTCAATCCGCTGTGCCGGTGGTGTCGGCCGTCGGCCACGAGATCGACGTGACCGTCTGCGACCTCGTGGCCGACCACCGGGCCGAGACGCCGTCGGCCGCGGTCGTCGCCCTGACCCCGCACCGGGACGAACTCCTCACCGGCTTGGCCGACCTCGGCGGGCGGCTGCGGGAAGCGGTCACTCACCGGCTCGAACTGGCCCGGCGGACGCTCGACCAGCTCGCCTCACGGCCGGCCCTGCGGCAGCCGCTGCGGCGGGTCCACGACCTCGGCCAGCGGCTCGACGACACCGCGGCCCGGCTGCACCGGGCGGCCCGACAGCGGCTGGCCCACGAGTCCGACCGCGTCGCCGCACTGGCCGCGCGGCTGGATACGCTCAGCCCCTTGAACGTCCTGGCCCGCGGGTATAGCCTGACCCGCACGGCCGACGGCCGGCTCGTCCGGGCGGCAACGGATGTCGTCCCCGGGGACCTTGTTGTGACTCGCCTCGCCTCCGGCGAAGTCGAGTCACAGGTCGTCAAGTCGTCAGGTCATCAAGTCACGGACCCCGGGTCGTCCTCCTGACTTGACGACTTGAAGACGTGACGACTTGATGACCGGAGGGAGCCATGTCCGACCCCGCCCCCGACAAGTTCGAGGACTCGCTGGACGAGCTGGAACGGGTCCTCCGCGACTTGGAGGACGGCGCGACCGGCCTGGACGACGCCCTGGCCCGGTACGAGCGGGGCGTCGCCCTCCTGCGGAACTGCTACGGCCAGCTCAAGGACGCCGAGCAGCGGGTCCGGCTCTTGGCCGGGGCGACGGCCGACGGCGGGCCGGACCTCCGGCCGTTCGAGCACACCTCGGCGATCGAGACCGCCAAGGCGGCCGTCCGGAAGAAACCGCGTGTCACCCCGGATGACGGAATACCGTTCTGAGTCCGGGGTCGTGTTGCACGGCGGGCCGATCCGGGGTATACTTTGCGGTGCAAAGTTGCTATCACTTGTAGGACTCCCGTGCCCGGCCGCGAAGGGGATGTCCGCCCGTGTCCGGTGAGTTGTGGCGAGAACTGAAGGGCCGACAGGACCGGGTCGAGGCGGCCCTGGCCAACGCCCTGGCCGGCCACGCCGGGGACGCCCCGCCGGCCATCGCCGAGGCGATGGCCTACAGCCTACTGGCCCCGGGCAAGCGGCTGCGGCCGCTCTTGGCGGTGCTGGCGTGCGAGGCGGCCGGCGGTGATGTCGACGCCGCCCTGCCGGGGGCGGTGGCCGTCGAGATGGTGCATACGTACTCGCTGGTCCACGACGACCTGCCGGCCATGGACGACGACGACCTCCGCCGGGGGCTGCCGACGTGCCATAAGAAGTTCGGGGAGGCGTTAGCGATTTTGGCGGGTGACGCCCTGCTGACCCTGGCGTTCGGAGTGATTGCCGAAGGTTGTTCCGCCCGGACGGCGGCGGTTAGCTGTGCGGAGTTGGCCCGCGGGGCCGGGGCCGTCGGGATGGTCGGCGGGCAGGTACTGGACCTGGAGGCGGAGGGTAAAGTAGACCCCACCCCCCGACCCCCTCCCCCGCGGGGGGAGGGGGAGTCGGAGAAGAGACCCCTCCCCCCGGCCCCCTCCCCCACAGGGAGAGGGGGAGAAAAGCCGGGGCTCGGGTCTTCCTCCCCCTCCCTTCCGAGGGGAGGGGGCCGGGGGGAGGGGTCTGTGAGCAGCCTCGAAGCCATCCACCGGTGGAAGACCGGGGCCCTGTTCCGCTCGGCCGTCCGGCTCGGGGTGTACGCCGCCCAGGCCGAGCGGCCGGCCGGGGCCGACCCGAAGACGCTGGCCGCCGCGGATGAGTACGCCGCCGCCCTCGGACTCCTGTTTCAGGTGACGGACGACCTGCTCGACGCCGAGGGGTCGGCGGACAAGGCCGGCAAGCGGGTGGGCAAGGACGCCGGCCGGGGGAAGCTGACCTACCCCGGCCTCTTGGGTGTGGACGAGAGCCGGCGGCGGGCGGCCGAGCTGGGCCGCCGGGCCGTCGCCGCCGCCGGCAAGCTCGGCAGCGGCCCGCTCGCCCGGCTGGCCGAGTTTGTAGTCGAGAGAGACCGGTAAGGATTGATGATTTGAGATTTGCGATTGTCGATTGAAGGACGGGCCGTTCAGCCGGTGTCTTCAATCTCAAATCGTAAATCTGGAATCATTAATCCCAGAAGGGGGACACGATGCCAACCCTGTTGCCGACCATCACCGGCCCGGCCGACCTGCACGCGCTCACGGACGAGCAACTGCAGCAGCTCACCGCGGAGATCCGGGAGGAGCTGGTCCGGGTGCTTACCCGCCGGCCGGCCCACTTCGCCAGCAACCTCGGCGTGGTCGAGCTGTGCCTGGCCCTGCACCTGACGTTCGACTTCGCCCAGGACCGGCTGATCTGGGACACCGGCCACCAGGTCTACCCACATAAGCTGGTGACCGGCCGGTACGGGCGGTTCGACACCATCCGCACCCGCGGCGGGCTGATGGGCTTCCCCCACCCCGGGGAGAGCCCCTACGACCTGTTCATGACCGGCCACGCCGGGTGCAGCGTCTCCACCGTCAGCGGGCTGAAGGCCGGGGACGACCTGCTCGGCCGGGCGGACCGGCACGCGGTCGCGGTGATCGGCGACGGGGCCCTGCCCTGCGGCATCGTGTTCGAGGCGTTCAACAACGCCGCGGGCATGAACCAGAACCTGCTCGTCGTCCTGAACGACAACAAGATGAGCATCTGCCCGCGGACCGGCGGGCTGGCCCAGTACCTCGACCAGTGCCGGATGACCGGGCTGTACCAGGGCGGCAAGCGGCGGATCAACCAAGTCCTCAGCCACATCCCGGTGGTCGGGGAGATGGCCCAGTCGGCCCTGGAACAGGTCCGGGACGGGCTGAAGGCGTTCTTCAAGGACGGGATGCTGTTCGAGGAGCTGGGCTTCCGGTACTTCGGCCCGGTGGACGGGCACGACCTGCCGGGGCTGCGGAAAATCCTCCGCGACCTGAAGGGGCAGAAGGGGCCGATCCTGCTGCACGTCCTGACCAACAAGGGGCACGGGGTCGAGGAGGCGGCGGCCGACCCGGTGACGTACCACACCCCGCCGGTGTTCACCGGGGTCGGGCCGAACGGCACCATCAAGGGGCTGAAGGTGTCGTCCACCCGGGCGTACACCGACGCGGTCAGCGAGGGGCTGCACGCGGCGATGGCGGCCGACACGACGGTGGCGGTGCTCACGGCCGCCATGTGCCAGGGGAACAAGCTGGAGAAGGTCCGCACGGACTACCCGGATCGGTTCTTCGACGTGGGCATCTGCGAGAGCCACGCGGTCGCGTTCGCGGCCGGCCTGGCCAAGGCCGGGATGCGGCCGGTGGTGGACATCTACAGCACCTTCCTCCAGCGGAGCTTCGACCAAATCTTCCAGGAGGTCTGCCTCCAGAACCTGCCGGTCGTCTTCTGCATGGACCGGGCCGGGCTGACCGGCCCCGAGGGCCCGACCCACCACGGCGTCTTCGACGTGCCGTACATGCGGCTCTTCCCCAACATGGCCAGCATGGCCCCGGGGGACGAGGCGGACGTGCGGCCGATGCTCGACCTGGCCCTCAAGCACCCCGGCCCGATCTCGATGCGGTATCCGAAGACGAACCTGGAGCGGGTCGAGCGGCCCGGTGGGTTCGCCGAGGTCGAGATGGGCAAGGCGGAGGTGCTCGACTGGGGCGAGGACGGCTGCTTCGTGGCCTTCGGGACGCTCCTGTCCAACTGCGTCGCGGCGGCCGCCAAGCTCCGCGAGGACGGCATCCACATGGGCGTGGTGAACGCCCGGTTCGTCAAGCCGCTGGACAAGGAGACGATCCTGCGGGCGGTCGAGACGCTGCCGCTGGTCGTGACCGTCGAGGAAGGGACGCTGGAGGGCGGGTTCGGGTCGGCGGTCTTGGAGGCGGCGAACGCGGCCGGGCTGGACGCCCGCGGGGTGGTCCGGTGCGGGATCGCCGACCGGTTCGTCGAGCACGGCGACCGGAACGAGCTGCTGGCCGACCTCGGCCTGAGCGCCGACGCCCTGGCCGAGACGGTCCGCAAGCACCGCGGGGCGGCGGTGACGGCATAACGTAGGGCCGGCTGTGCCGGCCTCGGTCACCAGCGGCCGGCACAGCCGGCCCTACGAAACGCGACGGCCCGGGGGTTCATCCCCGGGCCGTCGCGTTTCCCAGGCGGGGGGGCGTGAGCCCCCTGATGTCTCGGCGAACCGCGACCGTGAGGGAGCGGGTGGACTAACCCCCTCGCTCACGCTCGGGGTTCGCCGGCACCAACCGGGGGGCTGACGCCCCCCGCTCGCCATGAACACTTACGGCTTGCCCGGCCCCTTCCCCGCGGGCGGGTTGGGAGCCGGCGGCTTCGGGGCCGGCGGCGCCGGGTTGGCCGAGGGCCGGGGCGGCTGGGGCGGGGGTGACGGCGGCCGGCTCATCTGCGGCGGAGGCGACATCGGGGCCGGTGCCCGGACGGCGGCCGGGGGCGCGGGCTGGGACCGCAAGGCCTGCGGCGGGGCAGCCGGAGGGAGCGGCACATCCCCTCAAAATCAGTGGCCCGCAGGAAGGGTGCGTCGGCCGGGTGCCCC
>JAIEQO010000469.1 GCA_019747655.1 Gemmataceae bacterium
CCGGCCGGGCCGCCGTACGCGCCGCCGGGGCCGGCCGGGAGGAACGGCCGGGGGGCCGGCTCGTCCGACCGGCAGCACTTGTGCCGGCAGCCGGCGGCCCCCAGCAGCAGGCCCGGGGCGACGGCGGACAGCAGGAGCAGGCGGCGGACCATGACGGGGCCTCCCCGGGCGACGGCGTTCCTTCGCCCGATTCTACGCGGGGGGACGCCCGGCCCTCAGCCGACTTGAGCCGACCTCGGCGAATTCCGATTACGCCGGCGAGCGGTCCTGCCGGTCACGCGGGCCGTGCGGGCAGGGCGACGTGGGTAAGGGGGACGGGTGGGCGGATTCACCACAGAGTCACAGAGAGCACCGAGCGGAGGAAGACCGAGGATGGGATCATTCTGTTTGTCTGCTCGGTGTTCTCCGTGACTCTGTGGTTAACTCCTCACCCGGCATCCATCCGCCTTGCACCCCGCCGGGGCCGCCGGTATACGCCCCGCAGCCGACCCCGTTTCCCCCGGAGCCGTCATGCCCGTGGCCCTGAGCCTCCAGGCCGTCCGCGTCCGGTACGGCGACCGGGTCGCCGTCGACGGGGTGACGCTGGCGGCCCACCGGGGCGAGGTGGTCGGGCTGCTCGGGCCGAACGGGAGTGGCAAGAGCACCACCCTGGCGGCCGCCGCCGGGGTAATCGACCCGGTCGAGGGGACCGTCGCCGTCGAGGGCGTCGAGCGGGCCGCCGACCCGGCCGGGTACGCCCGCCGGTTCGGGCTGGTGCCCCAACGGCCGGCCCTGTACGACGAGCTGACCGCGGCCGACAACCTCCGGTTCTTCGGCCGGCTGTACGGGTTCGGCGGGCGGGAGCTGGCCCGGCGAGTGGCCCGCGGGCTGGCCCGGGTCGGGCTGACCGACCGGGCGGCCCACCGGGTCGGGACGTTCTCCGGCGGGATGCGGCAGCGGGTGAACCTGGCCGCCGCCCTGCTGCACGACCCGCCCGTCGTCCTCTTGGACGAGCCGGCCGCGGCCCTCGACCCGGAGTGCCGGGACGCCCTCCTGGCCGACCTCGCCCGGCTGCGGGACGACGGCCACGCCGTCCTCCTGTCCACCCACCACCCGGACGAGGCCGGCCACGCCTGCGACCGGGTGGTGGTGCTCGACCGCGGGCGGGTCGCCGCGACCGGCCGGCCCGGGGAGGTGTTCGCCTGCCGGCCCGGCGGGCGGGCGGTGCTGTACGGCCACCTGCGGAGCCGGCCGCCGAAGTTCCTGGTCCGGTCGCTGCGGCAGCGGCTCGGCCCGGCGGTCGAACTCGGGATCACCGGCAACCGCCTGCGGCTGGCGGCCGACGATCGAGAGGCCCTGGGCCGGGGGCTGGCCGCGGTCCTGGCCGAGGGGGTCGAGGTGGAGTCGTTCCGCACCCCGGCCGGGACGCTCGAACGGGTACTCCGGCAGACTCGGGTGGATGTCCCGTTCGGGATCGGGACCTGACCCCGGCCCGGTTCTCATTGGTTTGGTTCGGCACCCCGCACACCCTGCGGCCGAACCAATGAATGTGGTCGGACCGAAGGACGTATGAGCGACCAGGCCGCAGCCATGACGCACCGCCTCCGCCTCGTACTCGCCCTCGCCGGCAAGGACTGGCGGCTGTTCTGGGCCGACCGCCGGGCCGCCGCCCTGTGCTTCCTCGTCCCGGTCGTCCTGGCGTCGGCCTGCGGGCTGATCTTCGCCCGCTCGACCGAGAGCAAGCAGGCGGCCCGGCTGCCGGTCGCGGTCGTGGTCGAGGACCCCGGCCCGTTCACCCGACGGGTGGCGGACGACCTACTGGCCTCACCCCGGCTCGACGCCGTCGAACTGACCCGGGCCGAGGCCGAGCGGCGGGTGGCCGACCGCCGGCCGGGTGTCGCCATCGTCCTGCCCGCGGGGTTCGAGCGGGTGGCGGAAGCGTCCGACGACCGGCCCGGGGTCGAGTTGCTCCACCACCCGACCACCACCGCCGAGCGGGAGTGGGCCGAGGGGGTGCTGACCGAGACCGTGATGCGGCGGCTGGCCAGGCTCCGGTACGGCGACCTCGTCGGCGACGCGGCGCTGGCCCCGCCGTTCAAGGCCGAGCCGGCGGCCGTCACCGGGGCGGCCCAGGCCCGGTTTAGCGCGTACACCCACAGCTTCAGCGGGATGACCCTGCAATACCTGCTGTTCTGGGGGATGGAGAGCGGCCTGCTGCTCCTGCGGGAACGCCAGCGGGGCACCTGGGACCGGGTCCGGGCGGCCCCGGTCCCGCTGTGGGCGGTGTTGGCCGGGAAGGGGCTGGCCACCGCGGGCATCGGCCTGCTGGTCGTGCTGGCCACGTTCCTCGCCGGGCACCTGTTGTTCGGTGTCGGGGTCGACGGGTCGCTGGCCGGGTTCGTGCTGGTGGCCCTGGCCGCGTGCGGGCTGGCGGCGGCCGGCGGGCTCTTGGTCGCGGCCGTCGGCGGGACCGAGGCCCGGGCCCGGGGCGTCAGCATCCTGGTCGTCCTCGGGGTGGCGATGGTCGGCGGGCTCTGGCTGCCGGCGTTCCTCCTGCCAGGGTGGGTGCGGGACGCGGCCCTGGCCCTGCCGACGACCTGGGCCATGCGGGGGTTCGACGCGGCCACCTGGCAGGGCCGGGGGTTGGCCGACGTGCTCCCGGCGGCCGGGGTGGTGGCCGGGTCGGCGGCCGTGTGCCTGGCGGCCGCGGCCGGGTGGATCAGTCACACGGAAGGGCGACGGAGGAGGGGCGAGGGATGAAGACGCGGTCTGTTCTGCCCGGGCTCGCCCTGCTGGTGTCGGCCGCCGTTGCGGCTGCCCAGCCGCCCGCCCCGCAGCCGGTCCCGCTGGTCCTCGAGGACCAGTTCGAGATGCCGGCCGCGCTGGCTGACCTCCGCGGGTCGGTGGTGGTCCTTGTCTACGGCGACCGCAAGGGGACCGACGCCTGCAAGGCTTTGGGCGAGCAGCTCCACGTCCTCTGGCACCCGACGGCGAAGGGGCTGCCGCCGGCCGAGGCGAAGGCCGCCCCGGTGGTCGGGCTGGACGGGCTCGCCCCGGGGCAGTCCGCCCCGGACGTGCGGGTGGTGCCGGTGGCCTGTTGCGGGAAGGTGCCCGGCCCGGTCCGCGGGGTGATCCGCTCCCAGGTGGCGAAGGGGTCGCCGGACGTGCCGGTGTGGCTGGACTTCGGCGAGACGATGAAGACGGGCTTCGGGCTGACGGCCGGGGAGCCGAACGTGGTGGTGTTCGACGCCGCCGGCCGGCTGCGGATGAGGGTCAACGGCACCCCGGACCAGGCGGCCCTGGACCGGCTGGTGAAGGCCGTCCAGGGGTTGCGGGCGGAAGCGGCGGGGTTGTTCCCCTGGGCGCGGGGGCGCCCCCCCCCCACTTCTTGGCACCACCACGCGGGGGGGGCACGCCCGCGCTCCCAGGACATAACCGTCACTTCTTCTTCGCCACCACCTGCTTGATGACGTAGTCCTTGCCCCGGCCGTCGAGCCACGCCTGGAACGCCTTCTTGGTCTGGCCGGCGACGTCCGGCGGCTGGCCCGGCGCCCCCGGCTGCAACTTCGGCGGGGTGAACCCGTCGGCCTCCGACACCCCGAGCGAGAAGAACGCCCCCAGGGCGTTCGCCTGGTCCCGCCGGAACCCCCCCCACTCGCCCTCGGCCAGGGCCTTCAGGATCAGCTTGCTCTCCTCGGCCGGGATCGGCTTCTCCTCGACCTCGCCGGCCGGGAACTCCGGGTACGACCGGTACTTGCCGATCAGGGCCAGGGCGGCCGCGTGCCGGTCCTCGGCCTTCCCCGCCTTCAGGGCCGCCATCGGGTCGGCGACCACCGCCAGCACCTTCCGGGCGGCCTCGATCTCCGGCTTGCCGTCGACCGGCGGGCTCGTCGCCGGCATGACGTGGAACCCGGCCTCCGGGTGCTTGACCAGGAAGAACAGGAACTCGTCCCCGGCCTTCAGGTCGGGCGGGAGGAGGCCGCGGGGGCGGGGGATGCCGCCGGTCCCGCGGGGCGGGTTGGCCGGCTGCGGGACGAACCCGACCTTCAGGTGGGTCACGCCCTTCGCCCCGGCCAGCGCCTCCGACACCTGGATTACCGCCACCTTGAACTTGGCCTTCTCCTCGGCCCCGGGGAACGGGGCCGCCTCGACCTCGTCCTTCTCCACCGCCGTCACCTTGCCGACCGCCACCACCTCGGCCGTGACCGCCCGTTGAGACACCGGCCGGGCCGCCATGACCACCTTGGCCGGGGCGGGGGTGGCCGTCAGCCCGACGGCCGCGGCGGCGAACAGGATTCCTACGAACCAGCGCATCGGCTTCTCCAGGCGACGACCGGGCGACTGCCCATAGGACGATTTTACCCGGCCCGGGGGCGGGGCGGCCGCCCCGGCGTTACAAGCAAGTGACAAGCCGGGGAAGCGACGGGGCTGCGAAGTTCTACCCGGCCGAGTCCCTGGGACCGCGGCCGTCCCGGCCGCTCTTCGGCAGGTTCGAGGGCGGCCGGGACGGCCGCGGTCCCAGGGGTCGCTATTCCGCGCCGGGCCGGATCATCTTCTCCGGGCGGACGATCCGGTCGAAGTGCTCGGCCGTCAGCGGGGCGTTCTCGGCCAAGAGCCACGGGGCCAGGTTGACCGCCTCCTCCCGGAGGGTGGTGCCGTTCTTGTGGGCCGCCTTGGCGACCGCCGCCGCCGCGTCGTACCCGATGTGCCGCTTCAGGGCCGTCACCAGCATGAGCGAGTTGGCCATGTACTCGTCCAGCCGGTCCTTGATCGGGGTGATCCCCGGCCGGACGACCGACTGCCCGTCCTTCCGCAGCGGGACGAACTTGTCGTCGGCCAGGTCGACCTCGACCCGGCCGGTCTCGAGGTCGGTGTGGTACACGAGGGCGGTGTAGTCGCGGGCCACCCGGTCCTCGGCGCAGTGCTCGCGGAAGGCCCGGCAGGCGTCGGTCAAGAGCCGGACCGAGTGCAGGACGTTGTGGATGATGACCGGCTTGAACACGTTCAGCTCGAAGTTCCCCTGGCTGGCGGCGATGCCGACGGCCGCGTCGTTCCCCATCACCTGCACGCACACCATCGTCAGCGCTTCGCACTGGGTCGGGTTCACCTTCCCCGGCATGATCGAGGAGCCCGGCTCGTTCTCGGGGAGGGTCAGCTCGCCGAGCCCGCAGCGGGGGCCGGAGGCCAGCCAGCGGATGTCGTTGGCCACCTTCATCAGGCCGGCCGCGAGGGTCTTGAGGGCGCCGCTCAGGAAGGCCAGCGGCTCGTGCCCGGCGAGGGCCTGGAACTTGTTCGGGGCGGTGACGAACGGCAGGCCGGTGAGTTCGGCGATCTTGACCGCGACCCGCTCGGCGAACTCGGGGTGGGCGTTCAGCCCGGTCCCGACGGCGGTGCCGCCGAGGGCCAGCTCGTAGACCATCGGCAGGGCGGCCTCGATCGCCTTCAGGCCGTAATCCAGTTGCGCCGCATACCCGCCGAACTCCTGCCCGAGTGTGACGGGGGTGGCGTCCATCAGGTGCGTCCGGCCGGACTTCACCAGGTCCTTGAACTCCTCGGCCTTGGCCGCCAGCACGTCGCGGAGGGCGGCGACGCTCGGGACGAGCCGGCGGACGACCTCCTCGGCGGCGGCGATGTGCATGGCCGTCGGGAAGGTGTCGTTGGACGACTGCGACTCGTTGACGTCGTCGTTGGGGTTGATGGCGGCCTTGTCGCCCATCGCCCGGCCGGCGAGTTCGAGGGCCCGGTTGGCGATCACCTCGTTGGCGTTCATGTTGGTCTGGGTACCGCTGCCGGTCTGCCAGACCCGCAGCGGGAAGTGGGCGTCGAGGGCGCCGGCGATGACCTCGTCGCAGGCGGCGACGATACACCGGACCCGCTCGGCGACCGGCACGCTGACGTGCTTGCCGTCCTTGCCCTTCCGCTCCTTGAACATGCCGAGGTTGTGGTTGACGAGGGCCGACGCCTTCTTGAGCACCCCGAAGGCCCGGACGACCGGCCGGGGCATCACGTCGGCCCCGACGGCGAAGTGGACCAGCGACCGGGCCGTCTGGGCCCCGTAGTACCGGTCGGCCGGGACCCGGATCGGGCCCATGCTGTCGGTCTCGGTGCGGTACTCGGGCATCGGTGGGCTCGGGTCGGGGCTCGCGGGAGGGGACGGGTGCGGTTATTGTAATGGGGGAACCGGGGAGGACATCCGATGCCGCTGTCGTTCGAGCCGGAGCCGCCGCCGCTGCGGGTGGACGCGGGCGGGGCCGTCCGGGTGGGGCCCACCCGGGTGCTGTTCGTGCTGGTGGTCGAGGCGTTCCGGGACGGGGCGACGCCGGAAGAGATCGTCGGGATGTACGACACCCTCGACCTGGCCGACGCCTACGCGGCCTGCGCGTACTACCTGCGGCACAAGGCGGCGGTCGACGAGTTCGTGGCCGAATACCACCGGGTGGGGGGCGAGATTCAAAGGAAGATCGAGGCCCGGCAGGGGAGCCGGGCCGGGCTTCGGGAGCGGCTGTTGGCCCGCAAGGCGGCGCAGGACGCCGGCCGGCCGTGGCCGGACATCCCGCTCTTCCCCCCGGCCCCCGCCGGCGGCTCGCAATGACGCCCCGCTTGCTGGCCGACGAGAACTTCAACCGGGCGATCGTCAACGGGTTATTCCGGGTCCGCCCGGGGGTTGACATCGTCCGCGTTCAGGATGTCGGGCTCCGGGGTGCTGACGACCCGGCGGTGCTGGCGTGGGCGGGGGCGAACGACCGGGTCGTGTTGACCCACGACTACCGGACCATGCCCGGCCACGCGGCCGACCGGATCGCGGCCGGCCGGCCGATGCCGGGGTTGTTCGTCATCTACGGGATGACGATCGGGCAGGCCGTCTACGAGCTGACGATCGCCGTCGATTGCAGCACCCACCCGGAGTGGGCGGACAAGGTCCAGCACTTCCCGATGTAAGCATCGGGTTCGGTCCTCACCGCTCGCCCGGCTCGACCCACTTCGTCACCGGGGCCGGTGGGGTGTACGCCGACAGCCGGTCGAGCAGGTCGGGGACGGAGCCGGAGGCGAGCAGGAGGTCGCGGTGCTTGGGCTTGAGCAACCCAGCGGCGACGACCCTATCGAGCCAGCCCAAAAGGGGCGTGAAAAAGCCGTTCACGTCCAAGAGGCCGACCGGCTTGCGGTGGATGCCGAGTTGGCCCCAGGTGAGGATCTCGAACAGCTCGTCGAGTGTCCCGAACCCGCCGGGGAGGGCGACGAAGGCGTCCGCCCGGTCGGCCATCCGGGCCTTCCGCTCGTGCATCGTTCCGACCACGATCAGTTCGGTGGCCCCGGTGTAGGCGATCTCCTTCGCGGACAGGGCCTGCGGTATGACCCCGACGACGGTGCCGCCGGCGGCCGTGGCGGCGGTGGCCACCTCGCCCATCAGCCCGACCCGGCCGCCGCCGGTGACGAGGGCGAGGCCCCGCCGGGCCAGCTCCCGCCCGACCGCCCGGGCGGCGGCCGCAAACGCCGGGTCGTTGCCGGGCGCGGAGCCGCAGAAGACGCAGACGGTGTTCATCCGGACTTTGTACGGGTTTGTAACGGCCGCCGGTCCGGGGCGCAACCCGCCCCCGCCCGCCGCGTCCCGGGTTATCGCCCGCCGCACCAGGAGGAGCCATGACGCCGCTACTCACCCTCGCCCTGCTCGCCGCGGCGGACCCGCCGAAGCCGGCCGAGACCGGGTTCGGCCTGCCCGTCCAGACCGACTACCACTGGCCGTTTTACGTCCTCGAGTCGCCGGGGGTCCGCAAGGAACTCGGGCTGACCGACGCCCAAGTCGCCAAGCTCGACGCCCTCCGGCCGGAACTCCAGAGGAGGATGGAAGCCGCGTTCGCCCTCCCGGTCAACCGGATCGCCGCCCACCAGCGGGAGGTCGGGGTGTGGCTCGACCGGGCGGTGGCCGGCGTCCTGACCGCCGACCAGCGGCCCCGGTACCGGCAGGTCGTCTGGCAGGTGCTGGAGTTCGAGCAGGGACCGGTCCACCTGGCCGCCAACCCGGCGGTCGCCCGGGAGCTGGGGCTGACCGCCGAGCAGGCCCGGAAGGCGCGGCAGGTCCAGGCCGACTACCAGCGGGACTGGGCGCGGCTGGTGCGGGCCAACCCCGGCGGGACCGCGGCCCGGCCGGGCGAGGAGGAGCTGTTCGACAAGGCGAACGCGGCGGCCCTCAAGGTGTTGACCGCCGAGCAGAAGAAGAGGTGGAACGAGGCCCTCGGGAAGGCGTACGACGGGGAGATCAAGCCGCTCCCGGTCCCCGGCCAGCCGCCGAAGGTGTTCAAGGCCCCGGCCGGGAAGACGTGACCGCCGGCCGGTGGCGGGTCACCCGCCCCCGAGCCTCTTCAGGTCGTCCAGGTTAGCCTGGCAGTACGGGCAGCCGATGACCGTCAGGTGGAACTCGACGTAGTCCAGGACGGCCTCGTCCCCGGCCCCGAGCAGGAACCCGCCGAGCTGGTCCCGGGTCGGGCAGCTCACCCGCTCCCGCCGCCAGATCGCCCCGACCGTGTGCTCGCCCCGGTCCTCCCGGTCCCGGA
>JAIEQO010000300.1 GCA_019747655.1 Gemmataceae bacterium
GCCCGCCCGGGTGGCCGCGGCCGCGTTCGACGACTTCCCCGGCTACCCGGACGATACGCCGTTCGTCGAGATCGGCGGGCCGGCCGGGCCGGTCTTCTCGGCGGGCGCGGCCGTTAAGGTGGCCCCCCCGCCGAAGCCGGCTGCGGTCGCGGTGCCGGTCGTGGCCGAATCGGTCGTCTCCCGGGCGGCCGCGAACCCGGCCCCGGCACCGGAAGCCCGCACCTACCCCCGGCTGGCCAACACCCCGGCGTACCTGTCGATCACGTTCCACGACCTGTCCGGCCGGCCGCGGGCCAAGTCCGAGGTCGAAGGGCCCGACCCAGGGCTGGTGGCCCTCCACTTCCCGGACCACCCGGTCAGCGGCGAGTACCGGGTGCTGCGGGACGAGGTCCGGGCGCAGCTCCCCGACCCGACGCCGCGGGTGCTCGTGTTCACGGCCGCGGCCGGGGAGGCCGGGACGACCACGGTGCTGTTGAACTTGGCGATCACCATCGCCCGGGAGGAGGGGCCGCGGGTGCTGGTGGTTGACGCCCACACGGGCCCGGCCCGGCCGGCCGGCGGGGTGGCCGCGAAGCTGGCCCTGAAGCCGGCCCCGGGGCTGGCCGAGGTGCTGGCCCAGCAGGTGCCGCTGGCCTGGGCCCTGCAAACGTCGGCCGTGCCGAACCTCCAGGTGCTCGCGGCCGGGACCCCGACCGCCGACACCCCCGGGTTGATCGGCCAGGAGTTGCCCAAACTCGTCGAGCAACTGCGGCAATGGTACGACTGGGTGCTGGTCGACGCCGGCACCTGGGGGTCGGCCCCGGACCGGGACGCGGCCTGCCCGGCGGCCGATGCGGTCTACCTGGTGACCCGGGAGGCCGACGCCGACCGGTCCGAGTTCGCCGGCCTGCGGGGCTGGGTCCGGCAGCTCGGCGGCCTGCCCCGCGGGTACATCGCCACCCGGGCTTAAACCGCCAGACCCCTCCCCCACGAAGGGAGGGGGAGAAAGAGGAAGTCCGTCAGCTCACCGACACCCCGTCCCGCAGGGCCGGGTCGAAGGCGAAGAAGCTCAGGAGCAGCCCGCCGTCGGTCCCGAAGACGTTCACCTGCGGCCCGCCCCCGGGGCCGGCCCCGACGAGCAGGTTGTCGCCCACGCCGGCGATCTGGGTGCCGACCGAGACCCCGTCGCGGAACGCCGGGTCGAACGCGAAAAAGCTGCGGGCGAGGACGGGTTCCGGCTCAAAGTCGTCGGCCGCCTCGTGCCCACCGCCGTGCCCGGCGTGCGACCCGTGCCCGCCGGACACCCCGTCGTGCTCGGTGGTGACGTCGTAGACGTTCACCTGGGGGCCGCCGCCGACCCCGGCCCCCACCACGATGTCCGGCAGGCCGGTCCCGATCACCCACCCGACGGCCACCGTCACCCCGCCCCGGAAGGACGGGTCGAAGGCCATGAACCCGAACTGCTCGTGGGCGTGGAGCCCGGCCCCGCCGTTATGGTTTTGCTCGACCCGGAACGACTTGACGTGCGGCCCGCCGCCCGGCCCGGCCCCGGTCACGACCTCGGTGCGGCCGTTCCCGTCGACGTTCCCGGCGGCCACCGTCACCCCGCCGGTGAACCCGGGGTCGTAGGCGAAGAAGCTGAGGACCAGCGAGCCATCCTTGCCGCTGAACGCCCGGACGTTCGGCCCGCCCCCGGCCCCCGGGCCGGTGATGATGTCGGCGTACCCGTCCGCGTCCACGTCCCCAGTGGCCACGAACACCCCGCCGGCGAAGGCCGGGTCGTAGGCAAAGAAGTCCATCAGCGGCTGGCCGGTCGCCCCGCTGACCGCCAGCACCCGCGGCCCGCCGCCGGGGCCGGCCGCGTACACCGTGTCCATCACGCCGTCGTAGTTCACGTCCCCGGTGGCCACCCGGACGCCGCCGGTGAACCCCGGGCCGAACGGGTCGGCCGTCCCGAGCGGGGCGTTGCCGATCGCGTTGTACCGGGCCGCCGCCCCGCCGGCGTTCGCCCCGACCGCGTAGGCCGGGACGGTCGGGACCATGTCCACCAGGGCCATCATCCCGTCGTCCTCGTGGTCGACCCGGTGGCAGTGGTAGACGGTGGTGCCCAGGAAGTCCTCGAAGGCGATCCGGATGACCGTCTTGCCGGGCGCGCCGGTCCTGGGGTTCTTGGCCGGGACGTTGATCACGTCCGAGTACCGGCCGATCCCGACCGGCTGGTTCTGGGCGGACACCACCTGGGCCGGGTTGACGTGGTAGTGGAACGGGTGGATGTCGGTCGTCCGGTTGAGCAGCGTCCACTCCTCGACGGTGCCGATCCGCGGGCGGAACACCGGGTTGTCCGGGAACGGCCCGCCGTTGAGGGTGAAGATGAAGTTCCCCTGGGCGTCCGGGCCCTGGTCGAACACCACCGTCCGCCGGGCGGCGACCGTGGCGTTGCGGAGGTCGACGAAGTTGTAATTCGGCGGGGTCAGGGTGGTGACCGGCGGGGGCGGCGGGACCGGCGGGGCGTCGAACGCCAGGGTCATCAGGGTGGCCGCCGGCCACTGGTGGAACCCGTCGTTGTACCCGACGGTCTGGAGCTGCCACACCTCCCCGGCCGCCCCGCCGGGGATCAGGACCGACCACCGCCGGCCCGGCGGCATGCCGAGCAGGTTCGGGTCGCCGCCGGGGTTGCCGACCGCGTCGAACGGGTTGCCGTCGAGCCCGACGGCCCCGAGCGGGATCTGGGTGCCGGCCCCGTTCACGAGCTGGAGCGTGTAGAAGGCGTTGTTCCCGATGTTGGCGAGGTTCAGCACCTGCGACTGGCCGGCCGGGGCGGTCAGCACCGGGTTGAGCTGGCCGTTGACGGTGAACACCTGCCCGGACACGTCCTGACCGCTGGGGACGACGATCGAGGTGCCGTCGAGCTGGGCGTTCTTGATGGCCACCAGCCGGCTCGGGAGGCCGGCGAGCTGCGGGGCCCCGCCGTCCGCCCGGCCGATGACGATCAGCCCGGACATGCCGCGGGCGATCTGGTCGTTCACCTACCCGTGGTGGTGCGGGTGGTACCAGTACAGCCCCTCCGGGTGGTCGGCCGGGACCTCGATCCGGTAGTGGTTGTCCGAGTCCGGGTCGATCCGCAGGAGGACGTTGTCGCCGTCGCCCAGGGGGGAGATGTGGAGCCCGTGGGTGTGCAGGTTGGTCGGCTCGGGGGTGGTGTTGTTGATCGTGATGTCGAGCAGGTCGCCGGGGTTGACCACCAGGGTCGGGCCGACGTAGGTGCCGTTGTACGTCCAGGCGTCGGTCACCGGCTGGTCGCCGACCACGGCCGGGCCGACCGTCTGGTTCAGGGTGGCCTTCAGCACGCCGCCCGAACTGGCCAGCACCGGCGGCTCGACGAACGGGGCCATCGCCGGGGTGAGGCGGTCTTCGAGGGTCTGGACGGTCAGGCGGGCGTGCGGCCGGACGGGCACGGGAAGACTCCATCGTGGGCGAGGTAATTTGGGTGATGTGGTGACAATGTGCGGGGCGTACCAAGCCGTCAAGGCACGGTACGCCCGACTGGAGAAATGGCGGCGTTCGCCGGCCGCACAATCCGATTCCGGCGTTGTCCGGATGGGCCGGCCTGCGGGGCTGGGTCCGGGAACTCGGCGGCCTGCCCGGGGGGTCCATCGCCACCCGGGCGTAGAAGAAGACCCCTCCGCCCGGCCCGCTCCCCTCCCCTTTGCTTCCCCTCCCCGGGGGGAGAGGGGGGACCGGAAAAGACCGATGGCTCGGGGCTTCCTCCCCCTCTCCGCTGCGGGGAGGGGAAGCAAAGGGGAGGGGAGCGGACCGGGCGGAGGGGTCTCCGCACCTACTCCTTGCCCATCAACTCCTTGACCAAATTGGCCACCAGCTCCGGCTTCCCCTGGGCCAGCAGGTGGTCGATGCGGGCCTGCGGCACCCCGAGCTTCTGCATGCAGCCGGCGGCCGACTCCCACAGTTTGGTCCGCTTCTTCCCCTCGGCCAGGTAGAGGTCGGCGACCAGCTCGGACAACCGTTGGAGGGAGATGCCGTCGATGTTCTCGTAATACCGCTTGATGATTTTCTGCTGGTGCGGGGTGAAGTTCTCCATCCCCATGACGCGGCCCCTCCGGGTGTGTCGGACCCGTTCAGCAAAGGCGATCGGGTGGAGCGCGTCAATGGCATTCGTCGGGACGGTGAAAAGCGGGCACGCGGATGACGCGGATGGGAGCGCGGATCACCGCGGATGAAAACGAAGAGTTTGGACAGGATAACAGGATCAACACGATTGAGGAAACCAAAGTCTTTGGTCTCGATCCTGTCTCATCCTGTAATCCTGTCAAAAACTCTGATCTGCGTTCATCCGCGCTGAAATCCGCGTTATCCGCGTGCCGTTGCTTCTCCCGGTTGGCTCCGTACCCTCACCGTACCCCCTCTCCATCCCACCGGCCGGCGGCGATGCGCGCGGTCCTCCAGCGGGTCAGCCGGGCCAGCGTGTCCGTCGGCGACAAGGTCGTCGGGGCGGTCGACGCCGGCTGGCTGGTGCTACTCGGGGTGGCCCCGGCCGACACCCCGGCCGACGCCGGCCGGCTGGCCGATAAGGTGGCCGGGCTGCGGGCCTTCGCCGACGCCGACGGGAAGATGAACCTTTCGGTGCAAGACATCGGCGGCGGGGTGCTGGTGGTCAGCCAGTTCACCCTGCTCGGCGACTGCCGCAAGGGCCGCCGGCCGAGCTTCACCGGGGCCGCCCCGCCGGCCGTGGCCGAGCCGCTGTACGAGCGGGTGGTGACGGCCCTCCGGGCCCTCGGGGTGCCGACGAGTACCGGAGCGTTCGGGGCCGACATGCGGATCGAGCTGGTGAACGACGGGCCGGTGACGTTCGTAATCGAAACGGGGGCCGGGGAATAGGACGGGTCGGGGCCGGATCAATATCGTTGACCGGGACCGGCCGGGTGGCCTACGATTCAAGCTGGCCCGCACTCAACCTTTCGGGGGACGCCGCCGTGGAACCGCGCCAGGTGAACAACCGCCCCGAGTCGGCCGCGGAGTCCCGGGCGGTCAGCCGCCGCCGCTTCCTGGGCGTGGCCGCCGCCGGGGCGGCCGGGGCCGGGCTGGCCGGGTTCTACGGCTGCCGCAACGGCGGCAACGGCGGCGAGACCATCAAGATCGTCTCCAGCCTGCCCCGGACCGGCAGCGCCCAGGGCCAGACCGACACCATCGTCAACGGCATCAAGCTGGCCATCGACGACGCCGGCGGTAAGGTCGGCGACTTCACGATCGAGTACACGGACATGGACGACGCCACCGCCGCGGCCGGCAAGTGGGACGGCCCGGCCGAGGCGGCGAACGCCCGCAAGGCGGTGGCCGACGACGACGTGATGGTGTTCATCGGGCCGTACAACTCCGGCGCCGCCAAGGTGTCGATGCCGATCCTGAACGAGGGCGGGGTGCTGCAAATCTCCCCGGCCGCCACCTGGCCCGGGCTGACCAAGAAGCAGCCCGGGGACACCAGCGGCGAGCCGGACATCTACCGGCCGTCCGGGAAGGTGACGTTCTGCCGGGTCTGCCCGACCGACGACGTGCAGGGGCCGCTCTCGGCCGACTTCGCCAAGGAGACGCTCGGGGCCAAGCGGGTGTACATCCTGGACGACAAGGAGCTGTACGGGGCCGGGATCGCCGGGCTGTTCCAGAAGCGGTGCGAGGAGACCGGGGTGCAGATCCTCGGCCGGGAGGGGATCGTCCCGACCCAGCAGACGTTCAGCGAGATCGCCAGCAAGGTGGCGGCCCTCAAGCCCGACATGGTGTACTTCGGCGGGACCACCCAAACGGCCGCCGGGCGGCTCATCAAGGATCTGCGGGCGGCCGGCCTGACCTGCCCGGTGATGGTCCCGGACGGGTGCTACGAGCAGGCGTTCCTGGAGTCGGCGTCGGCCCGCGACCTGGCTAACGTGTACGCCACCTTCGGCGGGACCGACCCGTCGCTCCTGAAGGGGGCCGGGGCCGAGTTCGTCAAGAAGTACAAGGCGAAGCACGGCAAGGAGCCGGAGGCGTACGCGATCTACGGGTACGAGGCCGGGAAGGTGTTCCTGGAGGCGGTCAAGAAGGTCGGCAAGAAGGACCGGGAGGCGATCCTGAAGGAGTGCCTGGCGACCAAGGACTTCTCGTCCGGGGCGGCCGGCACCTGGAGCTTCGACAAGGACGGCGACACCACCCTCCAGCAGTTGACGATCACGAAGGTCGAAAACGGGAAGTTCGTCCCCCAGAAGACCGTGGACAAGAAGAAGTAGGCCGGGCGGGGGGGGTGACGCAGACCCCACCCCCTATCCCCCCTCCCCCGCGGGGGGAGGGGGGACCGGAGGGCGGCCGCCGGCTCGGGGCTTCCTCCCCCTCTCCCTGCGGGGGAGGGGGCCGGGGGGTGGGGTCCGGTCCCCAACCTCCCGCTCGCGCTCGGGGTTTGCCGAACAAGCCGCAACCGGGGGCTCGCACCCCGCCCGCCCGGAACCCGTGATGACCCCGCTGTTCGCCGACGACCCGGCCGCCGCGTTCGGGCAGTTCGTCCTGATCGGGCTGGTGTCCGGGCTCTTGTACGCGCTGATCGCCCTCGGGTACACGATGGTGTACGGGATCGTCGAGCTGATCAACTTCGCCCACGGCGACCTGTTCATGCTCGGCTGCATGCTCGCCCTCCAGATCGGGTGGTGGTTCGGGGTGGCCGGGCCGGGGTCCGAGGACAAGGCCGGGACGACCGCCGCCTACCTGGCCATCGCCACCGCCCTGGTCGCCGCCCCGCTCGCCTGCGCCGCCCTGAACGTGGCCGTCGACCGGGCCGTGTACAAGCCGCTCCGCAACGCCCCCAAGCTGGCCCCCTTGGTCTCGGCCATCGGGGTCAGCTTCGTGTTCATGAACCTCGGCCTGTTCTGGTTCGGGCCGACCGACCAGAGCTTCCCGGACCTCGTCCCGGCCGGGACCAACCTGGCCGAGGGGACCGGGCTGCGGCTGACCGCCAAGGACCTGATGGTGGTGCTGGTCACCCTCCCGGTGATGGCCGGGCTGACGGTGTTCGTGAAGTACGCCCCGCTCGGCAAGGCGATGCGGGCGACCGCCCAGAACCCGACCGCCGCCCAGCTCATGGGGATCGACGTGGACCGGGTGATCGCGGCCACGTTCGCCATCGGCGGGGCCCTGGCCGGGGTCGGGAGCGTGGTCTACGGGCTGTACTTCAACACGGTCAACTACCAGATGGGGTTCCAGAACGGGCTGTACGCGTTTACCGCGGCCGTCCTCGGGGGGATCGGGAACATCCCCGGGGCGGTCCTCGGGGGCGTGCTGATCGGCCTCATCAAGGCCCTCGGCGGGGCGTACATCGGGGCCGTCTGGAGCGAGGCCCTGGTGTTCGGGGTGCTGATCGTGATCTTACTCTTCCGCCCGAACGGCCTGCTCGGGGCCCGCACCCGGGAGAAGGTATGACGGCCCTCGCCCGGTACTGGCCGGCGGCCGCCCTGGTGGCCCTGGCCGCCCTCCCGTTCGTCCCGGACAAGGAGGTCAGCCTCCGGGTCCAGCAGCTCACCCCGCTGTTCGTCTTCGCCCTGCTCGGGCTGGGGCTGAACGTGGTGGTCGGGTACGCCGGGCTGTTGCACCTGGGGATCGCGGCGTTCTTCGGGGTCGGGGCCTACGCGGCCGGCATCCTGACCTACCGGGCGTTCCCGTTCGACCAGTCGTTCCCGGTGGTGCTGGCGGTCGCGGTCCTGGCCGCGGTCGCCCTGGGGGTGGCCACCACCGCCCCGACGCTGCGGCTGCGGGGCGACTACCTGGCCCTGGTGACGATGGGGCTCGGGCTGATCGTCACGTTCGTCATCCGCAACCTGGAGGGCATCACCGAGGGGACCCGGGGGCTGAACCCGGTGACGCCGGACCTCTTGCCCGGGGTGGCCGACCCCGACCTGCGGCCGTACCAGAAGACCGGCCCGGGGTGGGGCCGGCGGTGGTACGACTACCCGTACTTCTACTTCCTCTGCCTGGGGGTGCTGGCCCTGACCAGCCTGGGGCTGCGGAACCTGGAGCGGTCCCGGCTCGGGCGGGGGTGGGTGGCCCTGCGGGAGGACGAGTTGGCGGCCTCGTGCATGGGGCTGAGCCCGGCCAAGCTCAAGCTGTCGGCGATCGCCCTGGGGGCCGGGATCGCCGGGCTGGCCGGGGCGCTCTTCGCCGTCGTCCAGCAGACGACCGGCGGGCCGGAGGGGTACGACTTCAACCGGTCGATCATCGCCCTGTGCTGCGTCATCCTGGGCGGGCTGGGGAGCCGGACCGGGGTGATCCTCGGGGTGTTCCTGCTGATCGGGTACGACATGGTGCTGACCCCGGAGCTGGACGCCTGGCTCCAGAAGCAGCAGATCAACCCGGACGGGAAGCAGTACCTGAAGGTCGCCGGGTGGCGGCTGTTCATCTTCGGGGCGGCGCTGATCGTGATGATGCGGTTCCGCCCCGAGGGCATCCTCCCGGCCGAGCGGATGAGGCACGAGCTGCACCCGGAGGAGGCCGAGGCCGCAGGCGCCGCCGCGGCCCGGGCGGAGGCGGGCGGGTGACCGGTGAGCGTCGGGGCGTCAGCCCGAC
>JAIEQO010000234.1 GCA_019747655.1 Gemmataceae bacterium
GCAGCCGATACCCCGCCGTCGGCGGCCCGGCGGCCACCGGCTCGTGGTTCAGGAACCGCTCGACATCCGCCCCGAACGCCGTCGCCGTGTCGTACCGCCGGTCCCGGTCCTTCGCCAGCGCCTTCATCACCACCCAGTCCAACTCGCCCTTGACGAACCGGTCGAGCTTGGCCGGCTCGGTCTGCCGGCAGGCCGCGATGCTCGGCTTCTCGGCCGACCCCGAGATGCGGCTGCTCGGCGGCGGCGGCTCGTCCTCCCGGATCACCCGGAGCATCTCGTCCAGGGCGGCCTTCTTCAGTGTCTCCCGGCGGATCGGCGGCGACCCGGCCAACAGCTCGTACAGGATCACCCCGAGGGCGTACACGTCGGCCCGGGTGTCCACGTCCACCGCGGTGAACGCCGCCTGCTCGGGGGCCATGTACTGCGGGGTGCCCAGGACGGTCCCGAACCCGGTGAACAGGGTGGCGTCGGTCAGCCGCAGCCCGCCCGCGGCCTTCGCCAGCCCGAAGTCGATGACCTTCGGGACCGGCCGGCCGTCGTGCGACTCCACGAGGACGTTCGACGGCTTCAGGTCGCGGTGGATGATCCCTTTCTGGTGGGCGTGCTGGACCGCCCCGCACACCTGCCGGAACAGCCGGAGGCGGTCGGGGACGGTCAGCCGGTGCGCGTCGCAGAAGTCGGTGATCGGCACCCCCCGGACCAGCTCCATCACGAAGAACGGCCGGCCGTCGGCCGTGGCCCCGGCGTCCAGCAGCTTGGCGATGTGCGGGTGGTCCATGACCGCGATGGCCTGCCGCTCGGCCTCGAACCGGGCGAGCAGGGCGTTCGAGTCGCGGTCGTCCCGGACCAGCTTGACCGCCACCCGCCGGCGGACCGGGTCGGTCTGGTCGGCCATGTAGACGGTCCCCATCCCGCCCTCGCCGATCGCCTCCAGCAGCTTGTACCGGCCGGCGATCACCGCCCCCACGACCCCGGCCGAGGGGACGGCGGCGGTCGGCGGGCCGGGGTCGAGGGCGGCCGTCCGGTCGGGGCCGTCCCCCGGGGCGGACGCGGCCGCGTCGTGGGCGGCCAACAATCGCTCCACCCGCTGCCGCAACTCGTGGTCGGGGCCGCACTCGCGGTCGACGAGGGCGGCCCGGGTGGCCGGGTCCGGCTGCTCCAGGGCGGCCACGAATAGGGCTTTGACGCGGCGGGGGTCGAGGGGCACGGGAACGTCCTCCGGGGCCTGTTCCCCAGATTGGCGCAAAACGGCCCGGAAGTGTCTCAAAAAAAATCCGCCGAATCCGACCCCGGCGGGGCCTGGAAATCGGCCCGGCGAGCAATCCTTCGCCCGGCCCGGATCGTATGGGTTGGTACGTCACCGGTACTGTCGTACCGCGGACCGCCCGACCCGTCGGGCGCCGGTCGCCCACGTCGCCCCCACGTCTTCGCCCACACGGAGACCCGTCCGATGCACCCGTTCCGCCCGACCCGCCGCCCGGCGGGCCGGACCCGCACGCCCCTGGCCGTCGACCGCCTGGAAGACCGCGACACCCCGGCCGTCGTCGCCGCCTACGCCGTCACCGAGGACTGGGGCTCCGGCTTCCAGGCCACCGTCCGGCTGACCAACACCGACCCGGCCCCGGTGAACTTCGGCCAGCTCGGGTTCACCCTGGCCGCCCCCATCACCACCATCTGGGACGCCGTGCAGCTCAGCCGCGTCGGCGACCGGTACACCGTCACCAACGCCGGCTGGAACGCCGTCATCCCGGCCAACGGGGCGGCCCAGTTCGGGTTCGTCGCGTCGCGGGGGAGCGTCACCCCGGCCCCGGCGTCGAACTTCGTGCTGGACGGCGTCCCGCTCGACGGCGGCGGCCCGGCCCTGCCGACCCTGTCGATCGCCGACGTGGCCGTGGCCGAGGGGAACAGCGGGACCCGCTCGGCCACCTTCACCATCACCCTGTCGGCCGCCGCGAAGGGCGCGGTCACGGTCCGGTACGCGACGGCCGACGGGACGGCCCGGGCCGGGTCCGACTACACGGCCGCGAGCGGGACGGTGACGTTCGCCGCCGGGCAGAAGTCGAAGACGGTGGGCGTTACGGTTCGCGGCGACACGGCCTACGAGCCGGACGAGACGTTCGCGGTCAGCCTGTCGGCCCCGAGCGGGGCGACGATCGCCCGGGCGACGGCCACCGGGACGATCCGGAACGACGACGCGGCCCCGCCGAACCGGCCGCCGATCGCCGGCAACGACACCGCCCGGACCGCCCCCGGCCAGCCGGTCACGACGGCCGTGCTGACCAACGACAGCGACCCGGACGGCGACACCCTCTCGGTCACGGCGGTCGGCGTCCCGGCCCACGGGTCGGCCCTGCGGAATCCGGACGGGACGGTCACGTACACCCCGGCCGCCGGGTACACCGGGCCGGACTCGTTCACCTACACCCTGTCCGACGGGCGGGGCGGGACCGCCACCGGGACCGTCTCGGTCACCGTGGCCGCCCCGGACCCCGGGGTGCCGTCGGCGTGGCCGAGCCGGGTGTTCGCGCCGTATGTGGACGCGACCCTGTGGCCGACGTTCGACTTCGTGGCGGTGGCCCGGAACCAGGGGGTGAAGTTCTTCACCCTGGCGTTCATCACCGCCGACCCGTCGAACCGCCCGGCCTGGGGCGGGTACGCCGAGTACGCCATCACCGGGACCGACTTCGACACGGCGATGCGGGCGAACGTCGCCACCCTCCGCGGCCTCGGGGGTGATGTGGCCGTCTCGTTCGGCGGGGCCGCCGGGCGGGAGCTGGCCGAGGTCGTCACCAACGTCACGAGCCTGACGGCCGCGTACCGGTCGGTGATCCAGGCCTACGGGCTGACCCACATCGACTTCGACGTGGAAGGCGCGGCCGTCGCCGACAAGGCGTCGATCGACCGCCGGAACCAGGCCATCGCCACCCTCCAAGCCGAGGCCGCGGCCGCCGGGAAGGAGCTGAGCGTCCGGTACACGCTCCCCGTCCTGCCGACCGGGCTGACGCCGGACGGGATGTACGTGCTCCAGTCGGCCAAGCGGTACGGGGTGACCGTCGGCGTGGTGAACGGGATGGCGATGGACTACGGCGACTCGGCCGCCCCGAACCCGCAGGGGAAGATGGGCGACTACGCCATCCAGGCCGGGCAGAGCCTGTTCGACCAGATTACCCAGGTCTGGGGGACGACCCTGACGACGGCCCAGCGGTGGAAGATGGTCGGGCTGACGCCGATGATCGGGATGAACGACATCCAGACGGAAATCTTCGACCAGGGGGAGGCCCGGGAGGTGCTGGCCTGGGCGCAGGGGAAGGGGATCGGGCTGTTGTCGTTCTGGTCGCTCAACCGGGACAGGCAGAACCCGAACGGGGCGATCAACTACGTCGACCTCCAGTCCAGCAGCCTGATCCAGACGCCGTTCGAGTTCGCCCTGATCTTCAACCCGTTTACGGGGTGATTTCGGGATCAGTTTTTTTGACAGGATGAACAGGATTGACAGGATGAAGATAGAATGGAGTTGTCTGAATTAGCCTGTTGATCCTGTTCATCCTGTCAAAACCTCTTGTCTGACCCGCGTTCATCGGCGGCCCTTGCTCCCGAGCCGGGCGTGGGCCAGAATCACAAGGTCGGAACCATTCCGCCGGGTCCGGCGTCCGAACCGCGACGCCCGGACTGGGCCGCCGGGCACCCGGAGCCGAGCCGATGCCGCGCCTTGCCGTCCCGTCGCTTCTCCTCCTCGGCCTCGCCGTCGCCGCCCCCGCCCAGCCGCCCCAGCCCGACCCCGAGCCCGCCGCCCCGGCCCAGTCGCCGCTCGACCTCGTCCGCGGGCTCCGCGACGCCGGGCTGGCCGACCTCGCCCTCGACTACCTGAAGGAGCTGGAGGGCAAGCCGCTCCCGCCGGGGGTGGCCGCCGAGCTGCCGGTCGAGCGGGCCAAGACCCAGCTCGAAGCGGCCGACGCCGAGCCGGACGAGGCCGCGAAGGCCGCCCTGGCCGCCGAGGCCCGGGCCGCGTTCGCCGCCTTCCTCCGGGACAACCCCGACCACCCGCGGGCGGCCGAGGCGTACCTGGCCCTGGCCCGGCTCCTGTCGCTCGAAGCGAAAACGAAGTTGGCCAAGGCCCGGCGGATCGACCTGCCGGCCGAGGCCGGGCCGGCCCGGGACGACGCGGTCAACCGCCAGCGGGCCGAGGCGGCGGCCGTCCGGCCGCTGTTCGACGACGCCGCCAAGCGGTTCGACGACGCGGCCAAGCGGATCGAGGCGCAGGTCGAGAAGACCCCGGCCGGGGCCCCCCGGCGGGCGCTGGAGCAGGCCCGGTACGACGCCCGGATCGAGGCCGGGGTGAGCAAGCTGGCCCGGGCCGACACGTTCCTCCACCCGACGGCCGACGAGCGGGGCGAGCGGGCCAAGGTGATCGAGCAGGCCCGGGACGTGTTCGCCGAGCTGGCCGGCGGGAACGCCGGGGCCCCGGACCGGGTCCGGTGGGTGGCCCGGGCGTGGGCCGCCGAGTGCGCCTTCGAGCGGGACGAGCCGAAGAAGGGCGAGGAGGAGACGAACGCGGTCCTCAACGCCACCGGGGCGGACGCCGACGAGGGGAAGCGGGTGGCCCGGTTCTTCCGGGTCCGGCGGAAGTTCGCCGAGGCCGTCACCGGCCGGGCCGCGGCCGGATACACCGAGGCCGAGCGGCTGGCCCGGGAGTGGCTGCGGGACTACGGGACCGGCCGCCGGGCCCAGGCCGAGGCGGTGGCCGTCCGCTGGTATCTGGGGTTCACCCTCCAGGGTTTGGCCGACGCCCAGATGCCGCCACCGCCGAAAAACCCGCCGAAGGGGGCGCCGCCGGCCGCCCCGACGGTCCCGGCCGGGGCCCGCACCCGGTACGCCGAGGCCGAGAAGCTGTACCGGCAGGTGGCCCAGACGGACACCGAGTACGCCGCCCGGGCCGCCCGGCAGCGGCTGGCCGTCGTCCGCCGGCTGCTCGGCGACGCCGGCCAGCCGCCGGCCGCGTACACGACGTTCGAGGAGGCCCAGATGGCCTCCCTCATCCATCTGAGCAAGATCGCCGAACTGGAGAAGCAGCCCGGGGCCGACGCCGAGGTGCAGGACCGGCGGCTCCAGGTCGTCGCCCTGCTCGAACGCGCCCGGGAACTGGCCACCCCGGCCGACAGCCCGGCCGACCAGGCCGACGTGGCCCTCCGGCTGGTCGTCTTCCTCCAACTGACCGGCCAGCCGGACCGGGCCGCGGTGCTCGGCGAGGCGGTCGCCCGGGCCGGCCGGCCCTGGACCAAGCCGGCCACCGCCGGGGCCCTGGCGGTGAACGCCTACACGGCCGCCGGGGCCCGGGTGCAGGCCGCCGGGGACAAGCTGGCGGCCGCCCGCCAGGCCGACCGCGACCGGGCCGCCCGGCTGGCCAAGTACCTCGACGAGCGGTTCCCGTCCGACCCGGCCACCGACCGGGTGCGGCACCGGCTGGCGGCCATCCTGTACGAGGACGGCAAGCCGGTCGAGGCGTTCGACATCCTCCGCAAGGTCCGCCCGGGGTACGACGCCATCGGTACCGTCCGGCTGTTCGCCGGTGCCCTGGCGTCGCAGCTCCTGGCCCCGAGGGACTCGCCCCTGCCGGACGCCCGGAAGAAGGAGGTGTTCCGGCAGGCGGTGGACGCCCTGGCGGCGGTCCCCGCCCCGGCCCCGGCCGCCCCGGAGGACGACGCCAAGGAGTACCTGACCGGCCGCTGCCGACTTGCACTCCTGTACCTGCACCAGCCGCGGGTCGCCCCGGAGGCCGAGGCCGCCGAGCCGGGGCTCGGCAAGGCCCGGAAGGTGGCCGAGGAGGTGCTTGGGCTGGTGCCCACCTACGTCGCCCTGACCCGGGCCGGGTCGAAGGAGCCGAACCCGGCCGGGCTGGAACTGGTGCTGTTGGCCGAGGACGCCCGGACCCGGGCCGCGTACCTCGACGGCCAGACCCGGTTCGCCCAGGGGAAGTACGACGAGGCGTATGCCGCGGTCGGCCAAATCCTGGCCGAGATGAACCAGAACGGGCCGTTCGTCGACCAGGTCAAGAAGGCCCTCGGGGCCGCCCCCGCCCCGAAGGCCGAGCCGAAGAAGGACGCCGAGCCCAAGAAGGAGGAGCCGAAGGAACCGGAGGCGAAGAAGGAGGAGCCCAAGAAAGACGCCGAGCCGAAGAAGGAGCCGGAGGCGAAGAAGGACGGTGAACCCAAGAAGGACGGCGAGCCGGCCGAGGGGCCGGACGACGACCCGGCGGCGGCCGCCGGCAGCCGGGCCCTGAAGCTGGCCGAGGGGGTGGACAAGCTCCGCCGCGACCTGATCCTCTTGGCCCTGAAGGTCCGGGTCAAGCAGGGGCAGGCCGACCAGGCGGCCGGGCAGCTCGACCTGCTCCGCCGGTACGGCGGCGGGATCGAGGCGAACGCGGCCAGCCTGCGGCAGCTCACCGCCGACCTCGGCGGGCAGGTCCGGGACCTCCGCCGGGCCGGGAAGGGGGTCGAGGCCGACGCCCTGGCGGCCGGGTTCGGGAAGCTGGTCGAGGCGGCGGCCGCGGCCCCGAACCTCCCGCCGGGGACGCACCTGCTCCTGGGCCAGTCGCTGGCCGCGGTCGGGGAGTACGCGAAGGCCGAGGCGCTCTTCCGGAAGGTCCCGCCGCCGGCCGACCCGGGCCTGTTGACCAAGCCCCCGGCCGAACTCGGGGAGGAGCCGCGGCGGCAGGTCGCGGAGTACCGGCGGGCGGCCCTGGAGCTGGCCCGGGCCCTGCGGCAGGGGCGGAAGTACCCGGAGGCCGAGGCCCAGTTGCGGGGGGCGATGGGGGCGCCGGACAAGCCCGGGTGGGCGGCGACGAGCCTGGAGTTCCGGGAGGAGGTGGCATACCTGGCCGAAGCCCAGGGGGCGGACGCGAAGAGCCCGGCCGAGGCCCGCAAGCACTGGGGCGAGGCGCTGAAGGAGTGGACGACGATCGCCGGCGTCGCCCGCCGCCGGCTGGAGCAGGTGCCGAAGGGGGCCAACGGCCAGCCGGACAACGCCGCCGTCCAGCGGAACAAGAACGCCTACTACGACGCCTTCTTCGACACCAACCGGTGCGTCGTCCTGGCCAACCGGCAGTTGGTCAAGGACCCGGCCCGGCTGCAAAAGACGTATGACGACGTGGGGAAGAAGTTCGCCGACGTGGAGCGGGCGGCCGGCGGCGACCTGACGGCCGGGGTGAAGGCCAAGTACGCCGACCTCCTGGCCGACGTGCCGGAGCTGCGGAAGGCTTATGAGGCGGCCGGCGGGAAGCTCTTCCTGGAGCGACCGGCGGCGGGGTGACACAACAAGAACGGGCACGCGGATGACGCGGATTCGAGGACGCGGCGAACACGCGGATCGGAACATTGATTTGGGTTTGATCCGCGTTTCATCCGCGCTGGAATCCGCGTCATCCGCGTGCCCCGCCTTCGTCCGAGGAACCACACGATGAGGCCGTTGGCGTCTGCCGTTCTCGCCGCCCTGCTGCTGGCCGCCGCCGGGCGGGGTCAGCCGCCGGCCGCCAACCCGGACCGGGTGTTCGTCCGGGACAAGGCCAACCGGGACGGCCCGCCGAAGGCCGTCGAGGGCGAGCTGAAGGCCACCGCCGGCGGCTACCAGGTGGTGTCCGGCGGGAAGACCACCCCGGTCTCGCCGGCCGACATCGTCCGGGTCGTCCCCGGTGATGTACCCGGGCTGGACCGGAAGGACGTGACCGGCCCGGCCGCCCTGGAGGAGAAACGCGAGTGGGCCAAGGCGAACGCCGAGTACGCCGGGCAGCTCGCCAAGCTGACCGGGGCGGCCGACAAGACCCGCCGGTTCCTCCAGTTCAAGGCCGCGTACACCGCCGCGCGGGCGGCCGACGACACCCCGGACGACGCCGGCTGGAAGGGGAAGGCCGAGGACGCGGCCAAGCAGCTCGGCGACTACGGGGCCGCGTACCGGGACGGGTGGGAGGCGTGGCCGGCCGGGCGGACGGCGGCCCGGCTGTGGCTGGAGTTGGGCGACGCGGCCAAGGCGGCCGAGGCGTGGGGCCGGCTGGCCCGGGCGGAGGGCGTCCCGGCCGACCTCAAGGCCGAGGCCGGGTTGCAGGAGGTCGAGGCGTACATCCGGGCGAAGGACTACAGCCGGGCGGCCGGGCGGGCGGGCGACCTGGAGGCGTCGACCCCGGCCGGGCTGCCGAAGGACCGGCTGGCCGTCCTCCGCTTGGCGGCCAAGGCCGGTGAGAACCCGGCCACCGGCGCCGAGCAGTTGGAGGGCGAGGTGACGAAGGCGAAGGAGCCGGCGGTGCGGGCGACGGGGCGGCTGGCCCAGGCCGAGCTGTACCTGGCGGCCGACAAGCCGCGGGAGGCGATGTGGGCCCTGTTGTGGGTGGAGGTGGTGGACAACCAGGACCGGCACGAGGCGGCGAAGGCGGCGGCCCGGCTGGCCGACGTGTTCCGGGTGCTGGGCGACGAGGAGAAGGCCCGGGCGTACCGGGACCGCCTCCGCCGGGCCCGGGCGGGGCTGTGAGGGGGGCTGCACAGGGTCGTGCTTGGTTTTGGCGAGCGGGGGGCGTGAGCCCCCTGATGGGCTTACTACATC
>JAIEQO010000864.1 GCA_019747655.1 Gemmataceae bacterium
GCCCCCGCCCGAGCCGCCGGCGGTCGCGGCCGTGACCCCGGCCCCGACGGACCCGGAGCCGGCCGTCCCGCTAGCCCCGCCCCCGCGGCCGAGCACGGCGTCGGAGGTGCGGGCGGCACTGGAACGGGGCAAGCGGGACTTCGAGGCCCGCGACTACCCGGCGGCGCTGGTCGCCTTCGACCGGGCGGTCGCCCTCGACCCGGCGAACTGGGAGGGCCACTTCGAGCGGGGGGTGGTGCTGGTCGCCCTCAGGGACTTCGACGCGGCCATGGCCGCCCTCGACCGGGCCGTCGCCCTCCGCCCGGCCGCCTGGGTCCCCTACTACACCCGCGGGGTGGCGGCCTACGACCTGAAGCGGGACTACGCCCGGGCGGCGGCCGAGTGGACCGGGGCGATCGACCGCGGGTGCCCCCAGCCGGTGGTCTGGCTGTACCGGGGCGAGTGCCACCAGAAGCTGGGGGACCTCGACCGGGCCTTGGCCGACTTCGACGAGGCCATCCGCCGGGACCGGTCGCTCGCCGCCGCGTACCTCAAGCGGGGCGAGGTCCGGGAGGACCGGCGGGACTACCGGGCGGCGGCCGACGACTTCGGCCGGGTGATCGCCCTCACCCCCGGCCGGACCCTCGCGTACGGCAAGCGGGCCTGGAACCGCTACCTGATCGGAGACTGGGCCGGGGCGGCCGCCGACTGGGACATCTACCTGCCGGCCAACCCGGGGTGGTCGGAAGGGTATCGGCAGCGGGCGAACGCCCGCATCCTGTCCGGGGACTGGGCCGGGGCGGTCGCCGACTGGGACCGGGCGGTCGGGATGGGGTGGGCCGGCGAGTTCGACCCGGAGCCGGAGCGGCGGTTCCTGGCGGTCGTCGCGGCCGCCGCCCGCGGCGACCTCGCCGGCTACCGGGACGGGTGCCGGGCCGCCCTCCGGGAGTACCGGGAGACGACCGCGTCCCGGACCGCGTACGTGATCGGCCGGCTCCTGTCCCAGTGCCCGGGTTCGGGGGTCGACCCGGACGAGGCGGTTCGGCTGGCCGCCCGCGGGGCCCTGGGCGGGGGCGGGTGGTCCCTCCACGCCCTCGCCCTGGCCCGGCTCCGGGCCGGGCGGCCGGACGAGGCCCTGCGGCAGGCGTACCGGTCGCTCGACCCGAAGGCCCAGTGGGACGACGGCGACACCCGGGTGCTGAGCTGGTACGTCGTCGCCCTGGCCGAACTCGCCCGCGGGGACCGGGGGGCGGCGGTGATCGCGTACCGGCGGGTGGACCGGCCGCCGGGTGTGATGCACCCGCACGACGTGGCCGGGTACGTCTTGCTCAAACGGGAGGTCGAGGTGGCCCTGGGGCTGGCGTTGCCGCTGGCCCCGGAGCCGCGGCCGGTCCGGAAGAAGGGCCGGCCGTAGGGCCGGGGGTTGGGCGGTCGTGCCTGGGCTCGGCTTTGGTGGCACAGGCATTCCTGCCTGTGCTGGTGTGCTGGTGAAAGAGCACAGGCAGGAATGCCTGTGCCACCTGACGGAGTTCACCCGCCGTCCGGCCCGGTTGGAGTTCGGTCGCGGCCGGGTTATAGTACCGGTGACTCCCGCGCCCGGGGCCGCCCGTCATGGCCGACCGCGTCAAGCCCGTCGTCCGGTTATTCTTCCCGTGCGACGACGCCGTGATCGACCTGGCGGACGGCAAGTGGATGTTGAAGAACCCGTGGCACACGGTCGGGATGCCGCCGGGCGTCCGGGAGAAGTTCGGCCAGCGGCTGATCTGGCTGTACGCGCAGTTGACCGACGGCGTCGGCGAGTTCGACCTGACGGTCGAGCTGCGGAACTACGACACCGGGGAGCGGCTGGGCCGCAGCAAGCCGGAACGGTGGGACTTCGCCGGCGGCGACCAACTGACGGTTCACGAGGTCGTGTTCAAGATGGAGAACGTTCCGTTCCCGACGCCGGGGCTGTACGTCTTCCAGTTGATGGCCAACCACGCGGAGTTGGACGGCGGGGCCGCCTACCTCCGCGTCTACCCGGGGTGACGTATGGGCGACCGCAGCACCGGGACGTTCTTGACGAAGTCCGTCACCCGGCCGGCCGTCGGGGTCGACGCCGCGGGCTGGACCGGCACGTCCAGCGGCGGCTGGACATCCGGTGAGTTCGTGACGCGGAACGCTACCCGCGAACCGGTGTCGGTGGATTGCTCGGGCTGGGGGGCGGGCACGGCCGACGCGGCCCTCGAACTGGTCGTCACGTTCGACGCCGGGACACCGCCGGCGGCGGTGTTCGAGCACACCAAGAAGCTGGTCGAGGCGGCGGCGGCGGCGGTGCCGGACCTCGGCCTGACCTACGACTTCGCCCGGTCGCGGGCCGAGGGGGATGACGTGGTCGTCGTACTGACCCCGCGGCGGCCGACGGCCGACGCCCGGCAGCGGCTCCGCGAGGTGGCCGAGGTCGTCCGGCAGGCGACCCGGGTGCCGGTCCGGGTGGCGGCGTGAGACAGGGCGAACCGATGGCCGACGAGCCGACGACCCGGGTGCCGGTCCGGGTGGCGGCGTGAGACAGGGCGAACCGATGGCCGACGAGCCGAAGCTACCGACCGAGGAGGACATCGCCCGCCTCCCCCGATGGGCACGGGTGGCGTTCGCGGCCCGTTGCGCCCGGCAATCTCTAGCAGCCTTCACGTCCGACTGGCCCACCTCGCCGGAGGCCCACACCCGGGCAGTCGTCGACGCGGTACAGACGGCCGAGCGCGCCGCCGAGATGGCGAGCCCGACGTTGCCGGGTGTCGGGCTCCCAACGGTCGCTGCCGCCGCCGCCCAAGCAGCCGATCCGGCCTCGGCCGCGAATGCATTCGCCGCCGCCGCCGCCGCCCAAGCCGCCGCCGCCGCCGCTTCTTTCGACCCCATTGCCGCCGCCGCCCGAGCGGCTGATGCCGGGGTTCCCACCTCCACGATCCGCCAGGATTACGGCGTGGTGGCGGCCGCCGCCGCCCAGGGGGGTTGGGATGATGCGACCCCCGTCGCGCCGGTAATCTTCGAGCCGCTCGGCCGTTCGGTGTCGGACATCCCGATCGGGGACTTCGAGTTATCGGTACGCACCCACAACTATCTCCGGCGGATGAACCTCCGCACCCTCGGCGATCTGACGCGAGTGACCGAATCCCAGCTTCTGGCGAGTAAGAATTTCGGCGAAGCATCACTCGCTGAGGTCCGAGCCATCATGGCTGCGAAGGGGCTGAGGATCGGCTCCCGGGTCGAGGACGACGATTTCACGCTGGTCCTCCGAGCGGTGGCCAAGCCGGGTGTTACCGCAGATGCCGTGCGTAAGCACGCTGTCGCCTTGTTCCAGGTGTTGAACGAGTACAGCCTGGAGAAGTACGGCCGGCGGCTGACCAAGGACCGCTTCCGCCGGCTCGTCCTGGAACACACCGGTGTGGGGGTGTGACATGGAAGGCACCCTCTACCCACGCCCGTACCGGCCCGACGGGGCGGACGCCGCCGAAGGGGTCGAACTCGAAGTTAGGGCGTCCGGGCCGATGCCGGTCGATGCCCGCAAGCACCTCGCCGACCTCGTGAACGCCGCCCGGCCGCCGAAGAAGTCGAAGGCCGGTAAGCGGCGGCCGCAGCTCCGGCTCGTCCGCCGGGAGGACGTGGACGACATTGCCGACCCGGTGGTCGCGTCCGGGCTGGCGATGGCCGAGGCCGACATCGAGGAACTCGACGCCAAGTACGCCCAGCGTGAGGGAGAGTTGAAAGCCGCCCCGCCGGTGCCGGACGCCGAGAAGGCCGCCCGGCTGGCGAAGCTCGCCGCCCGCATCGCCGAGGTGATACGGGACGCCGAAGCCGAGGGCGTCCGCCTGTGGGGCCGCGACCCCGACGCCTGACCCCCCGGCGTTGTCCCCCGGCCGCCGCGGTGGTAGGCTGACGGGATTCCCGACGGGGCCCCGATGACCGCCCGCTGCCGCAACGGCCACGCCTGGACCCCGACCGCCGCCGGCGACACCTGCCCGGCGTGCGGGGCGTCCGCGTCCCCGCCGACCACCGCCGTCCTCACCGCCAGCCCGTCGATCGACCCCCGCACCCTCTCCGCCGCCCTGCCGGCCGACGACACCCACCCCGCCGGCCCGCCCGACGGTTCCCCCGGTCCCCCGGCCGACCTCCCGGAGCTGCCCGGGTACGAACTGCTCGACTACCTCGGGGACGGGGGGATGGGGCGGGTGTACAAGGCCCGGCAGGTCCGGCTGGACCGGCTGGTGGCGGTCAAGATCGTCCGCCCGGACCGGCTGGCCCGGCCCGGGGCGGTGGAGCGGTTCGAGCGGGAGGCCCGGGCCGTCGCCAAGCTCGACCACCCGAACATCGTCCGCATCCACGACGCCAACGAGGCCGGGGACGTTCACTTCCTGGTGATGGAGTACCTGGCCGGGACCGACCTGTCCCGGATGGTCGACCTCCGCGGCCCGCTGCCGGTGGCGGAGGCGTGCGAGTACGCCCGGCAGGCGGCCGTGGCCCTCGGGCACGCCCACGAGCGGGGGCTCGTCCACCGGGACGTGAAGCCGGCCAACCTGATGGTCTGCGGCGGGGTAGTGAAGGTGCTCGACCTCGGGCTGGCCCGGCTCCGGGTGCTCGACGCGGACGACGAGGACGGCCCGCCGGCCGACCCCGGGGCGGAGGTGGAGGACACCCTGACCCGGGACGGGGTGGCGATGGGGACGCCCGACTACATGGCCCCGGAGCAGGCGCTGGACACGGCCGGGGCCGACATCCGGGCCGACCTGTACTCCCTCGGCTGCACCCTCTACGCGGTGCTGACCGGGGAGGTCGTGTTCCCCGGTGGGGACCCGCTGGAGAAGGCCCGGCGGCACGCCGCCGAAGAACCGGCTCCGCTCAACGTGGTCCGGCCGGAGGCGCCGCCCCGGCTGGCGGCGGTGGTGGCGAGGATGATGGCGAAGGACCCGGCCGCCCGCTACCAGACGCCGGCCGAGGTGGCGGCGGCCCTAGAGCCGTTCTGCCGGCCGCGGGCCCGCATCCGGCGACGGTGGTTCCTGGCGGCCGGGGCGTTCGCGGTCGCGGCCGTGCTGGCGGCGGTATTCGCGTGGCCCTCCAAGAAGCCGGACGACCTGCCGCCACCGATCCCGCCGACCGCGCCCGGTGGGGATCAGCCCGGGCACCCGGCACCCGGCGGCCCGCCCGGGGCGCCGCTGAGGCCCGGGGCGGGGCAGATCGGGTGAACCGATGCCCGGCGAGGCCGACCTGCCGACGGTCGGACCAACGAGGCGGCCGGGGCCGCATCCCATGCCCGCCGCGTCAGATCAACTGCCTGACCGGCTCGGCCCCCTCGACCCCGACCAGCTTCTGGTCGAGCCCGCCGTAGAAGTAGCTCAGCTTGTTCGGGTCGAGCCCCATCTGGTGCAGGACCGTCGCGTGCAGGTTCTTGACGTGCAGCCGGTCCTCGACCGCGTGGTTGCCCAGTTCGTCCGTCGCCCCGACCGACACCCCGCCCTTGATCCCGCCCCCGGCCAGCCACATCGTAAAGCCGTAGGCGTTGTGGTCGCGGCCGGTCCCCTGGGCGTACTCGGCCGTCGGCTGGCGGCCGAACTCCCCGCCCCAGAGCACCACCGTGCTGTCGAGCAGGCCCCGCCGCTTCAGGTCCTTCAGCAGCCCGGCCACCGGCTGGTCGGTCGCCCCGGCGTGCTTGCCGTGGTTCTTGACCATGTCCGTGTGGGCGTCCCAGTTGTCGTCGTTGTGGGCCCCGCCGCTGTAAATCTGGATGAACCGGACGCCGCGTTCCACCAACCGCCGGGCCAGCAGGCACTTCCGCCCGAAGTCGTCGGTCTTCGACTCCCCGACCCCGTACAGGGCTTTGGTCTCCGCGGTCTCCTGGGCGAAGTCGACGGCCTCCGGGGCGTGCTGCTGCATCTTGAACGCCAGCTCGTAGCTGGCGATCCGGGCGGCGAGTTCCGAGTTGTCGGCCCGGCCGGCGGCCCGGTGGTCCTCGTTCTTCTCCCGCAGCCGGTCGAGCAGGTCGCGTTGTTGCTCGCGGGTGAACCCGGCCGGCGGGGCGAGGTCGTGGATCGGCGTCTTGTCGGCCCGGAGGATGACGCCCTGGTAGGCCGCCGGCATGTAGCCGCTGGACCAGTTCTTCGGCCCGCTGATCGGCCCGCCGGTCTTGTCGAGCATGACGACGTACCCCGGCAGGTTCTGGTTCTCGCTGCCCAGGCCGTAGGTGACCCACGACCCGAGCGACGGATGGCCGGAGAGGATGCGGCCGCTGTTCATCATGAGCAGGGCCGACCCGTGCAGCGGGCTGTCGGCGTACATCGAGTGGACGAAGGCGATGTCGTCGACGCAGGTGCCGACGTGGGGGAACAGGTCGGAGACCATCTTGCCGCACCGGCCGTAGGGCTTGAACGCCCACTTCGGCCCGACGACCCGGCCCTCGGCCTTGTGCCCGCCCCGGCCGAACGTCTTGACCGGGATCGTCTTCCCGTCGAGGCGGTACAGCTCCGGCTTGTGGTCGAACGTGTCGACCTGGCTCGGGCCGCCGTAGCAGAAGACGCAGATGACGGCCTTGGCCTTGGCCGGGAACATCGGCGGCTTCGGGGCCATCGGGTTGGTGAACGCGGTCCCGGGCTTGGCGGCCGGGACCGGGGCGTTGGCGTTCGCGCGGGCGAAGAACCCGTCGGCCGACAGGAGGCCGGTGAGGGCGAGGCCGCCGAACCCGTTCCCGGCCTGCCACAGGAACTCGCGGCGGGTCCGGCCGCAGAACTGGCGGGGGCTATCGGTCATCGGACGCGCTCCGGTGCGGAGGGTAAAGGCCGGCGGTCAGTCGACGTAGACGAACTCGTTGGTGTTGAGCAAGAGCAGGGCGTACCGGGCCAGGGCCGTCCGCTCGTCCAGGCCGTGCTTGGTCATCAGGCTTTCGACGAATGCCACGTCCTTCGCCACCTCGGCGGCCGGCGGCTCCCGCCCGGCCGTCAGCCGGATGGCCCGCGTCACCTGGCCCGCGAGGTCGTCGGGCTTCTCCTTGCGGAGGCGGTCGGCGAAGGTGGCGGCCGTCTCGCCGGTGAACTCGCCGTTCAAGAGGCCGAGGGCCTGGGTGGGGACGGTCGTGGTGTACCGGACCGGGCAACTGTTGTCGGTGTCGGCCTGGTCGTGGGCGGCCAGCACCGGCACCTGGAGCGACCGTTTGACGCAGACGTAGACGCTCCGCCGGTTCCCGGCGTCCGGGTCCTTCGGGTCGTACCCGCCGCCCTTCGACTTGAGCCAGTGCTCGCCCGGGACCGACTGCCCGGCCAGCACCTCGGCGGGGATCTTCGGGTAGACGCTCGGGCCGTAGTGGGCCGGGATCAGCTTACCCGCGACCATCAGCACCGAGTCGCGGACCTCCTCGGCGGCCAGCCGGCGGGGGTTGAACCGGCCGAACAGCAGGTTCCCCGGGTCGGCCGCGACCGCCGCCGGGTCGGCGGTGATCCCCTGCCGGTAGGTGGCCGAGGTCATGACGAGTTTGTGGAGCCGCTTCAGGGTCCATGCTTCCGGCGAGCGGGGGGCGTGAGCCCCCTGATCCTTGACGCCATCAGGGGCCTTACGGCCCCCGCTCGCCAGGACAGTCGGCTCGACCAGCTCCGCCGCCAGCCAGTCGAGTAGCTCCGGGTGGGTCGGCTTCTCGCCGAGCTTGCCGAAGTCGTTCGGGCTGGGGACGATCCCCCGGCCGAAGTGCCCCTGCCACACCCGGTTCACCAGCACCCGGGCCGTCAGCGGGTTTTCCTTCGACGCCACCCAGTTCGCCAGCACGGTCCGCCGGCCGCTCGATTTCGCCCCCTTCGGGGCCTCGGGGATGACCGGGTCGGCCGTCCCGAGGACGAGTGGGAACCCGGGCGTCACCTCCGCGGCCGGGGCGTGCGGGTTGCCGCGGGTGAGGACGTGGACGGCCGGCGGCCGGGGGTCGCAGTGGTTGACCGACAGGGCCAGCTCCTGGCCGGCCGGGCGGGGCTTCTTGACCAGCTCGGCCCGCTCTTTCTGCAGGGCGTTGTACGTCTCCAGCTCGTCCTTCCCGAGGTAGCCGGGGACCTTGACCACGACCGCCGGCCGGTCGTTGGCCTCGGCCGCCCGCTGGTCCTCGGCCGGCATCTTCCTGATGGCCGCGTCCTCGATCGCGGTCATCTTCGTCTTCAGCTCCCGCAGCTTCTCCTGCCGGGCGGTCAGCTCGGCCTCGTACTCCGCCCGCTTGTCCGGCGGGGTGATGTCGGTCAGGTTGAACCGCGAACTGGTGTCCCGGGTGTCGCTGAACGGCTTCACATCCCGGACGAGGGCGACCAGCCGGTAGTAGTCGGCCTGGCGGATCGGGTCGGCCTTGTGGTCGTGGCAGCGGGCGCAGTTCAGGGTCATCCCGAGGAACCCCTGGCCGACCACGGTGACGAGGTCGTCGTACCCGTCGAACAGGGCCTGCTCCTCGTCGGCCGGCTCGTCGTCCCAGATGCCCAGCCGGTAAAACCCCGTGGCGGTGACGGCGTCGGGCTGGTAGCCGGGCAACTCGTCGCCGGCGAGTTGCTCCCGGACGAACACGTCGAACGGCTTGTCGGCGTTGAAGCTCTTGATGACGTAGTCGCGGTACTTCCAGGCGAACGGCTTCGGGCCGTCCCGCTCGTACCCGTTCGACTC
>JAIEQO010000865.1 GCA_019747655.1 Gemmataceae bacterium
CGTCGGCCAGCCCGACCAGGACGGCCCGGGCCCCGCCCCCCCCGCGGACGACGAAGCAGGCGGCGTCCCGGCGGGGGGTGAACTGGGCCGGCTGGGTCGGCACCCCGATCGGGTACGCCGGGCCGGACCCGGCGGCCACCAGCCCCCGGTCCGGGAGGATCGACAGCCGGTACTTCTGGAGCGTCCCGTTGGCCAACACCCAGAAGGCCGCGTCCTCGGCCGGGATGACCAGCCCGGGGAGCGGGGTCCCCTCCGGCGGCTCGGGCAGCGTCGGGGACGGCAGCGGGTACACCGGGTTGTCCTGGCTGCCGGGCTGGTTCACCCCGAAGAGCCGGAGCTGTCCGCGGTCCTGCCGGGTGGTGTCCGGGTGGGGCTGGTCGGTCAGGACGGCCAGCCGCTCCCCGTCCCCGGCCGGCGGGAACCACGCCCACCCCGGGACGGCGAGGTCGACCTCCGGCTTGACCACCTCCGGGACAAGTGGGGCCCCGGCCGCGGCCGGGGGGGCGGTGGTGATCGGGAACGCCCGCAGCCGCATCGCCGCCGGGCCGTCGGACTGGCTGAGCAGCAGCCACCGCTTCCCCGCGGCCGACGGGTCGTCGCCCTCCGGGCCGAGGAAGACCGGGGCCGTCCGCAGCGTCCCGGCCGGGTGGTCGGTCTGGAGCACCCGGACGCACCGCGGCCGGCTCCCCTGGGCGTCGGTCGCGTCCACGTCGAACACGAACACCCGGCGGGACTCGCCGGCGACGTACAGCAGGCTCGTCCCCGGCCGGGCGACCACCGGCCCGACCGGCTGGCCGAGGCGGATCACCCCGAGCTTGGTCCCGGCCGCCAGGTCCAGCACCACCACCGTCCCGCGGTCGTCCCGGAGCGGGAGGAAGGCCCGGTTGCCGATCACCGCCGCCGGGCCGGCCGCGGCCGCCGGGAGCGGCTGCCGCCACTTCCCCTGGCCGGTGCGGATGTCGTACCCGCTGACCGCCGGCTGGCCGGCCACGTCCCCGGCCACCACCGCCAGCTCGACCGGCCCCTCGGCCCCCTCGGCCCGGGCGACCGCCGGCGGGTAATACACCCCCGGCCCGACCCGGACGGCCCAGAGCTGTTCGCCGGTCTCGTCCAGGGCGTAGAGCAGCCCCCGGGCGACGGCCAGGAAGACGGCCCCGCCGTCCGGCCCGCCCGCCGCCGGGGCCGGGTCTTTGCCCCTCGCCCCGACCGGGGAGACGAAGATGTAGGACGGCGTCCCGGCCGCTGCCGGCTGCTGGCGCTCCGCCGCCTCCGGGGCGTACCCGACCCGGGCCAGGAACCCCGCCTCGGCCCCACGGATCAGCCCCTCGACCTCGGCGTCCCGGGCCAGGCCGTTCGCCGCCGCCTCCAGCTTGGCCGCGGTGATGGCCGCGTCGGTCGGGTCGGCCAGCAGCTCCTTCAGCCGGCCCACCACCGCCAGCCGGTGCCGCTCCGCGGCGATCGTGGCGCTGATCGCCTTGAACTCCTTCTCGACCGCGTCGGCCGGGGCCAGCGACCGGGGCCGGAACGGCTCCAGGGTCGGCAGGAGCTTCTCCCCGGCGGCGATCACCTCCTCGGCCTGTTGCAGCTCGGCCGTCTTGGTCCGGTCCTTGCCGAACGTCTCAACCCGGTCCTTGGCGTACCCGCTCAGGTCCTCGGCCAGCTTCCGGCCGGCGTCGAAGATGTCGTGGCCGAACTGGTCCGGCTTGGCCAGCGGCTTCTTGCCGACCCCGCCGACGAACCCGGTCAGCTTCTCCAGGGCCGGCCGCGGGTTCTCCCGGTTGCTCACCGACCGGACGGACTTCTGCACCTCGGACAGGTCGGCGAAGAAGCGGTACTCCTCGGCCTTCTCCCGCTCCGCGTACTTGGTGGCCAGCTCGCCGTAGAGCTTGCCCGACTGGGCGTAGTCCTGCTTGTCGTAGGCGGTCTTCGCCTTCTCGGCCTCGGCCGTCTCGGTGTCCTCGGACCGCTTGACCGAGAAGAAGACGGCCGCCCCGATCGCCAGGGCCAGGGCCGAGAGCATGCCGATCAGGATGACCGCGCTCCGGTTCTTCTTTTTCTTCTTCCGGCGGATGCGGGTGATCGGCTCGTCGTCCTCCTCGGGCTCCGGCTCCCGCGCGGCCTTCGACCGGGACGGCCTCCGCCCCTCCCGCGGGGCCCGGGGCGGGCCGCCTGGCAGGTCGGCGTCCGGCGACCAGACGACCTCGCGGGCCGCCCCCGGGCCGGGCTCGGCCACCTCGACCGCCTCGGCCACCTCTTCGACGACCTCGGCTTCGGGGGCGTCGGCCGGGTCGGGCGGGATGTAGGGCAGGACGGGGTCGTCGGCCGGCGGCCGGGCGGGCTTCTTGGCCCGGACCGCCTCGGCCACGAACACCCGGCGGCAGCCCGGGTTCGGGCAGCGGGCCTTGCGGCCGGCGGCCTCGTCGGGGAGCGTGACGCGGGACTGGCAGTTCGGGCACTCGGCGACGATCGACACGGCGGACCCCGGGTCGGCAGGCGGCGGGAATGACGGTGGAGGCCATTCTACCGGACGGCCGGGGTTGATGGAACGGGCGGTGGGCGGGCTGAAATGCGAGCCGCGGGCGGTTGTTCCGCCCGCGGCGAGGCGTGTGCCGGTCGTGACACTTTGTTTCTTGGCGAGCGGGGGGTGTGAGCCCCCTGTTCCCGGGGGAACCCCGAGCGTGAGCGAGGGGGTGGGTCCACCCGCTCCCTGACGGTCGCGGTTCGCCAAGACAAGGGGGCTCACGCCCCCGCGCCAGAAACAGGGTAGCTTGTGCTTACTTCCCGGGCGCCGCTTCCTCGGCGTTCCGGATCACCCGGACGGTGGCCAGCACCACGACCTCCCGGTCCGGGGCGATGCCGGTGGTCTTGAACAGCCGGCTGACGTAGGGAATCTGGCTCAGTACCGGCACCCCGGCCTCGACCCGTTCGCCCGGCTCCGTCCAGCCGCCGACCACCAGCGTCTGCCCGTCCGGGACCCGGGCCGCCCGCTCGGCCGCGTCGGTCTTCAGCTTCGGGGCCTGGACGAACTGGGTGACCGGGACCGGCACCCCCTGGCTGCCGCCCTCGAACACCGGCGTCACCTTCGTGACCACCGGGACCAGCTCGACCTTTTCGTCCGACAGCCGGGTGTGGGCGGCGTGGACGCGGAGATTGACCGCCTTGCCGCCGGCCGACAGCCGGCCGCAGAGGGTGACGGTGTGGCCGAGGTCGGCGGCCTTCTGCTGCGGGACGCACACGACCTGGCCCTTCATCGGCACCGCCTCGACCCCGGTGACGAAGACCCGCCGCTCGCCGACCCGGACGGTCGCCACCTGCCCGTCGAAGGTGGTCAGCTTCGGGGCCTGGAGGACGTTGCACCGGGCGTCGCCCTGGGCCGCCTCCAGCACCGCCGCCGCCTGCTTGTCGGACAGCACCGCCCCGGGCGTCAGGCCGTGCTCGGCCGCGAACCCGGGGGCCACCCCGACCAGCCGCAGCTCGGTGACGACCGACACGTCCTGGAGCCGGCGGAGGCCCTTCAGGTACGCCTCGACCTCGGCGACGACTTCGGGCGTGTTCTTCACCACCAGGGCGTGCCCGAGGTCGAAGTACTCGATTTCCCCGGCCCCGCCGTTGGCCTGCCAACTCGCCGGCCGGACCACGGTGATGACCTGCCGGACGAACTGCTCGGCCCGCTCGTCGGCGGTGGGCTGCTTGAACCGCTCGGCCGGGGAGGGAGCCTTGTTGCCGGGCGGGGCGAAGTCCGGGATCGGGATGACGAGGTCGGCCACCTCGAACACCCTGGAGACGAGCTTGTCGTCGGCCCGGCCGGCGGCCGCGAGCATGACGACCGCCGCGGCGGACAGGAGGAACGGACGCATACGGCTCCTCGCGGGTTCGCGGGCGGTTCCACGCCCGGCCCGCGGACCATAGCGAAGGTTGCCGTCGACGCAAGAAAAAAAGCTCAAGTTCGGGCGGAGGGGTCTGCCCCCCCGTACTACGCCTTCGACACCGAGCTGCTCGGTCGAAATCCCCGGCCGGGCGGACAAGGGCATCAGGTCTTGGGTTACGGCCCGCAGGCCGGGGCGGCCGCCGGCCGCCCCGCCGGTGAAGCCCGTCGGCCCGGCCCGGCACCCCGCCGGTGTCCGGTGCAGGTCGCCGCACGGCCGCGCGGCGTCGGAAAGTCGGCCCGAGTCCCACGCCGGGCGCCGCGGGGTTACCGGGCCCACAGCTTGCGGTCGAGGGTGCGGTAGCCGATCGCCTCGGCGACGTGCCCCTGGTCGATCCGGTCGGCCCCGGCCAGGTCGGCGACCGTCCGGGCCACCCGCAGGATGCGGTCGTGGGCCCGGGCCGACAGGCCCAAGTCTTCCATCGCCGACTTGAGGACGGCCTCGCCGCCGGCGTCGAGCGGGCAGTGCCGGCGGATCAGCCGGCCGGTCATCCGGCCGTTGAGCACCCGCCCGTCCCCGCCGAACCGGTGCCGCTGGCGGTCCCGGGCGGCGAGCACCTGGTCCCGCATGGCCGCGCTCGACGTCCCGTCCGCCTTCGCGGTCAGCTCGTCGAACGGGACGGCCGGGACCTCCACGTGCAGGTCGATCCGGTCGAGGAGCGGGCCGCTCAGCCGGCCCATGTACTTTTCGACCGCCACCGGCGGGCACTTACACGCCCGCTTCACGTCCCCGAGGAAGCCGCACGGGCACGGGTTCATCGCCGCCACCAGGATGAAGTCCGCCGGGAAGGTGGTCGACCCGCTGGCCCGGGAGATCGTCACCGCCCCCTCCTCGAGCGGCTGCCGCAGCACCTCCAGGCTCCGCCGGCTGAACTCCGGCAGCTCGTCGAGGAACAGCACCCCGTTGTGGGCCATCGAGATCTCGCCCGGCTGCGGGACGGTCCCGCCGCCGACCATGCCGGCGTCCGAGATGGTGTGGTGCGGGCCGCGGAACGGCCGGACCGACAGCAGGGCCTGGCCGGCCGGGAGGTGGCCGGTGGCCGAGTAGATGCGGGTGGTGTCCAGGCTCTCGGCCGGGGTCAGCGGGGGCAGGACGGTGGGCAGCCGCTTCGACAGCATCGACTTGCCCGACCCGGGCGAGCCGATCATCAAGAGGTTGTGCGACCCGGCCGCGGCCAGGACCATCGCCCGCTTGGCGAACTCCTGCCCGCGGACCTCGGCGAAGTCGACGTCGTACTTGTTGAGCCCGGCGGCCGCCTCCTCCGGCCGGTAGGCGACCGGGTCGACTTCGACCTGCCCGGTGACGAGGCCGACCGCCTCGGCCAGCGAGGCGGCGGCGAACACCTCGACCTCCTGGACGACGGCCGCCTCCCGGGCGTTCTCGGCCGGGACGAGCAGCCGCTTGAGGCCCCGGTCCCGGGCGGCCAGGGCGATCGACAGCGCCCCCTTGACCGGGCGGACGGCCCCGTCCAGGGCCAGCTCCCCGACCGCCGCGCAGTCCTGGAGTTGGTCCGGCTTCACCTGCCCGGTGGCGACGAGCAGGCCGAGGGCGATCGGCAGGTCGAACGCCCCGGCGTCCTTGCGGAGGTCGGCGGGGGCCAGGTTGATGATCGTCCGCCCGGTCGGCCGGTGGTAGCCGAGGTTGGCCAGCGCCCGCTCGATCCGGTGGACGCTCTCCCGGACGGCCATCTCGGGCAGCCCGACCAGGATGGTCTTGGGCAGCGAGGCGTGGACCGCGTCGACCTCGACCTCGACCGGGACGGCGTCGATCCCGCTGAGCGCGAACGCGCTGAGCTTGGCGAGCATGGCGACCGACTCCGGCCGGGCGGTGCGGCCGGGGGCGCCGCGCGGGAATCGAACAGGGGTGGATTCTACCCCGGGTTCGAGGCCGAGGCCATGCACCGCGGTCGCGCCCGTCACGTTCCTGCGGCCGCAGTCGCGGCCGACCTCGCACGCCGGCCCCCGGGCGGCGCCGTTACCCCTTCCGCCACCCACCGGACCGGCCCGTCACGGACGGCACCCGGGTGGTGCCGCCCCCACCACCCGCCGGATCGGCCCGTCGCGGACGGCCCGCCGCCCGTCCTGTGACGGCCTCCCGTCAGGACCTCTCCGCGGCAGCTGTAAGGGTTCGCGGCTAAAGCCGGCCGGGCCGGCGGGTGACGCTGTTCGCCTCGCCCGCCGGGGCGTCGGCCGCGGCCCTGCTGCCGGGGCTGCACGGCCTGATCGTGTACGACGCCCCGTGGATGAAGGCGACCGCCCCGCGGGCGTCGAGCCAGCCGGACCACGGCCTGATCGACCGGCTCCGCCGGGACGGGTGCGCCGCCGTCATCTTCACCGTGTACAGCCAGAACCCGCTGCCCGCCGCCCTGACGTGCCTCCTGGCCGACATCCCGTTGCGCCTCGCCCACTGCCGGGAGAGCCCGTACCAGTTGCTCACCGCCTGGGTCGAGGAGACCGAGCCGGAACGGGACGTCCGACACGAGGTCCGGCGGCAGCTCGACCTGGTGGCGGCAGTCGGCTGTCACACCGCCGACGAGCGGATGCGGGTGATCGTCCCCGGTGAGGCCGCGGCCCACGTCCGGCAGACGCTCCGGCTCCTGGGGCTGGACGACGGCCGGCCGTGGGCGGTGGTCCACCCCGGGGCGCCGGCCCCGAGCCGCCGCTACCCGCCGGCCCTGTTCGCCCGGGCGTGCCGGGAGTTGGTCGAGGAGCACGGCGTCCGCCTCGTCTTCACCGGCGACGAGGCCGAGCGGCCGCTGGTGGACGAGGTCCGGGAGGCGATGGACGCCCCGTCGGACTGCCTGGCCGGCGAACTGACGCTGGGGGAGCTGGCGGCGCTGCTGGCCGCCGCCCCGCTCCTGGTCGGCAACAACACCGGCCCGGTCCACCTGGCGTCGGCCGTCGGCTGCCCGGTCGTCGACCTGTACGCCCTGACCAACCCGCAGCACACCCCCTGGATGGTCCCGCACCGGTCCCGAAGGCGGCGGTGATGACCCTCGACGGCCGGGGGGAGAAGGCGACCACCGGGTACGCGGTCGGCGACGGCAACCGGCTCGAATGGCCCGGGCAGGTCCACATGCCGCACTCGCTCGGGGTGCTGTACGAGCGGTGACGGAGTACCTCGGGTTCCTCCACTCGTCGGACGAGTACAAGGTGATGGCCCTGGCGTCGTTCGGGAAGCCGCGGTACGTCGCCGCGTTCCGGGGCATCGTCCGGGTCGGCGACAACGGCCTTTACACGATCCAGCCGCTGCGGCTGGAAGACCGCTTCGGCCCGGCCCGGCTCAAGGGCGGCCCGCTCGACCAGCGGCACTACGGCATCGCCCACTCGCTCCAGGTCGTGCTCGAAGGGACGGCGCTGGGGATCGCCCGGTGGCTGCACGGGGCCGCGGGGCTGGACGACCTGTGGCTGGCCGGCGGGGCGGCCCTGAACTGCGTGATGAACGCCCGGCTGCGTGACCGCGGGCCGTTCCGGGACATCTGGGTGCAGCCGGCGGCCGGGGACGCCGGGACCGCCATTGGGGCGGCCCTGTGGGTGGACGCGAAGGAGCGCGGCACCGACGAGCGGCGGTACGTCATGGACCACGCCTACCTCGGGCCGGAGTACACCGACGCCGAGATCGAGGAGTTCCTGGTTTGGACGAAAGTACCGTACCGGCGGCTGGCGAACGTCGCGGAGGAGGTGGCCGACATCCTGGTCCAGGACCGCGTCATCGGCTGGTTCCAAGGGCGGATGGAGGTGGGCCCGCGGGCGCTCGGGGCCCGGTCGATCCTCGCTTCGCCGACCCGCGCGGAAATGCAAGGCCGGCTGAACGAGATCAAGGACCGGGAGGACTTCCGCCCGGTCGCCCCGGTGGTCATGGAGGAGCACGCGGCCGAGTGGTTCGGCGCCCGGGGTCCGTCGCCGTTCATGCTGTTCGTGTTCGACGTGCCGGCCGACAAGGCCGACCGCATCCCGGCCGTCCGGCACACCGACGGGACGGCCCGCATCCAGACCGTCCCCCGGGTGTCCGTCGTCGTGCCGACCTACCGCCGGCCCGAGCTGCTGGCCCGGTGCCGGGCCGCGCTGGCCGCCCAGAGGCTGCCGGCCGACCAGTTCGAGGTGATCGTCGTCGAGGACGTGCTCGCCGATGGGCCGGCGACCGCCCGCAACCGCGGCTGGCGGGCGGCCCGGGGCACGGTGATCGCGTTCACCGACGACGACACCATCCCCGACCCCGCCTGGCTCGCCCTGACCGGTCGGTTCGCCGGCCGCCGGCTCCGCGGGAACTCGCTCCGACCGTCGCACGTCGCCGAGATGGTCGTCACCTCGGCCCTCGTCCCGCCGCTGTCCGTGTTCTGGCGGCTGGCCGGGGCGTCCGGATTTCGGGTCCGGTTCGTCTAGCGCCGCCCGCCAGCGGTCGCAACTCGAACGCCCGTTCGAGTCGCTAAATCATTTTTCCGATTTTTCCCGCTTTCTCCCGATTGCTCTTGGCGCACATCCCCGGGTAGGTGCCACAGTGGTGCCATCTGGATCGAACCGTACGCAAGGACCGGCGGGCCGACAGGCCGTCGCCGCCGGTTGCTCGTGTCGCCCCCAGACCCCCCCGGTCGGCGGTCCGGCTGGTCGGCGGGCTGTCGGCGCCCGCACCGCCGCCGGATCGCCCTGGCCGCCCTGCTCACCACCGCCGGCTGCCTGCTCACCCTGGCCGTCCCGCTCGTGGTGCAGCGGCTGGTCGACCGCGCGGCCGGGCGGTCGGGGCC
>JAIEQO010000953.1 GCA_019747655.1 Gemmataceae bacterium
GTGGGGGGGTGGGTACGGCGGCGGCGGCGGCGGCGGGGGGTACAGCGGCGGCTACGGCGGGGGCGGCGACCGCTACTAAACCCGTCCCGTGCGTTCCGCCGGTCGGATAGAATACTCTGACGCCCGGCCCGGGCCCCCCGGGACCGGGCTCGTCTCGTTCCCGTCCCCCCGTACCGGAGGTCCCACGGAGCGTATGGCCAAAGAAGAATCCATCGAGGTCGAGGGCCGGGTCAAGGAGGCCCTGGCCAACACGCAGTTCCGCGTCGAACTGGATGTCGGCGGGGAGGTCATCGCCCACGTCGCCGGAAAGATGCGGAAGCACTTCATCCGGATCATCCCGGGCGACCGGGTGAAGGTCGAAATCTCGCCCTACGACCTGACCCGGGGCCGGATTACGTACCGCGGCCGGGTTTGACCCGTCGGCCGGGCCCGCCCCCGACTTGAGCGATTCCGCACCCTCCCGCCGGTTTTTTCTTGACATCCCGCCCGGTCTCGGCGACTCTAAGGGTCGTGTTGGTCGCCGGTCCCATTTCGACACGTGGCCAAGGAGGGTCACACCGATGCTCATCCAGACCGAATCGAAGGCCCAGGGGTGGCGGGCGGTGGCGGTGTTCGACGACCGCGGCGACGCCCTCGTGTTCGTCGGCCGGTCGTCCACCCAGGTCCGCCAGGAGTACGCCGAGGCGTTCGTGGAGCTGCTCGACGACGAGGAGAAGGAGCACGTCACCGGCATCCAGCTCCAGCAGTGGAGCGGGGCCCCGGACGCCGGCCGGTGGATGCATAAGGCGAACTTGAAGCTGCCGACCCCGGCGAAGGTCCGGGTCGCGGCCTGACGCGGACGGTCCCGTCTACCCCCTCCAGCCCGCCCGGCCCCTCCCGGGCGGGCTTTCCGTTGGCCGCTACGAACCTGCCCGCCGGCCCGGCCGTCTGATAAGTTAGAGAAGGTGGACCAGCGTTAACCCGCGACCCGGTCGGCCCCCGGACTTGCATCCGGGGCGTCCCGGACGAACAATAGTCCAGCCACCCGGCGGCCCCCGCCCGCCCTCCCGGCCCACCTCTCCGGCCGGCCGCCCGGGATTTGCCGTCCTCCCTCCAGCCGCGAGGAGCGTCGATGAACCCGTACGCCCCCCTGTGCGACGACTTCGGGGTGTCCGCCTACGTCCACGGCAAGCTCGACATGCCGACCGGGCGGGAGGCCGTCGTCCACTTCTTCGAGGCGGTCCAGAAGGCGTTCCCGACGATGACCGAGTTCGACCGGCGGGCGGACGGGGAGTACATGCTGGAGGAGGACCGGGAGCCGGGGCACTACCGGTGGTGCTCGCTGGACGCCCGCCGGCTGTGCACCGGGTTCGTCAACCCGCCGGCCCTGGAGGACGCCGACGCCCACAACGAGCGGGTGCTGGAGATGGCCCCGTACCACCTCGACCTGCACGGGCTCCAGACCGAGTCGGTCGACGTGCTGTACTACTTCGACCTCTTGTACCAGGGGAACCACGACGAGGTGGTGGCCGACGCCCTGGCCGCCGGGACGCCGTTCGAGGGGCTGGCGGGGATCGCCGGCGGGCGGGTGCTGAACTACCAGCCGAGCCTCATGATGGCCCTGGACGAGGCGTGTCAGTTGCAGTGTCGCTTGAGTGTCGAGACGCGGACGACCCCGTACCAGGTGAAGGCCGGGAACTTCCCGGAGTCGCCGATCAGCGTCTACTTCACCGTCCGCCAGGGGTGGGGGAAGCAGCCGTTCAAGACGTTCGCCGAGTCGTACCGGAACCAGCGGCGGGTGCTGGACGAGCTGGTCGGCAGTTACGTCATCCCGAACGTCATCACCCCGCTCCAGCGGGCGATCGCCGCCAAGCAGTAGGTCATGGCGTCACTGGTCCATGAAGTCTGGGAAGAATCCGTTGACGGCATGGTGTTGCACACCTGCTGTCGCGCCGGCCCCCGGGGTGATGGGTGCCGGAGCTTCCTGGCGCCCGGGGCCCGGCTGCTGGCCACTTTCGAGGCCGGCAGTCACTTCGAGGCGATGGCGATCTACCATCGCCTCCTCGGCCGCGAGGCGTACACGTCGGACTACGAGACCGATCACGAACCGTACCCCGAGGAGTGGCTGGAGGAACAGCGTGGCCGACCTCCTGGCCAGGTCGGCCGCCCTCCGTCGTGATAAACCATGGCCTCCTGAACGGGCCGTGGTGGGACCGACCGACCGGTATCTCTGTCCCGGGACCTCTACCTCGCCACCGGCCGTTCGGCCGGTTTTTCGTGCCGGTGGCATTGGCGGTGCGGCGTCACACCCCCGCCCGACGCCCTGTCCGAACGGGGGCGTTTTCCGTTTGCTCACCTCTACCTCCCGTCGCACCCACCCGGCCGGACCGAACCCCATGCCTGACACCACCCCGCCGCTGTCGGCGTTCGCCCGCGGCCTGACCGCCGAGACCGCGTTCGACGTGCTCGCCGTGGCGAAGCGATTGAAGGCGGCCGGCAAGGACGTGATCGAGTTGCAGATCGGTGACAGCCCGTACCCGAGCTCGTCGTCCGCCATCCGCGCCGGCAAGCAGGCGATCGACGCCGGCCACACCCGGTACGCCCCGTCGCTCGGGCTGCCCGAGTTCCGGGAGACGATCGCCCGGACGGTCCGGGCCGAGTTCGGCATCCCGGCCGGGCCCGAGAACGTGGTCGTCGCCCCCGGGGCCAAGCCGTTCGAGCAGTTCTTCTGCGAACTCTTCCTCGAACCGGGCGACGCGGTGCTCGTCTTCCAGCCGGCCTTCCCGACCTACGAGCCGAACCTGGCCCGGCGGGGGGCCCGGCCGGTGTACGTCCCGCTCCGGCAGGAGGACGAGTTCCGCCCGGACCTCGGGGCGGTCGAGCGGTTCATCAAGTCCGAGCCGAAGGCCCGGGCCATCTTCCTCAACTCGCCCCACAACCCGACCGGCGGGGTCGCTACGAAAGAAGACCTGGCGGCCATCGCAGACCTGGTCCGGGGGACGGGCATCGCGGTCCTCAGCGACGAGCCGTACTGCCACATGGTCTGGGCCGGCCGGCACCACTCGCTGCTGGCCGAGCCGGGGATGCTGGACCACGCCGTCGGGGCGTTCACCTTCTCGAAGAGCTACAGCATGAGCGGGTGGCGGCTCGGGTACGCCGTCACGTCGGCCCGGAACGCCGACCTGATCGGGAAGATGATCAACACGTCGCTCTCGTGTGCCCCGCCGTTCGTCCAGCTCGCGGGCAAGGCGGCCCTGGAGGACGACGCGGCCGGGCGGGACGCGACGATGGCGAAGTTCCGGGCGAAGGTCGAGCTGCTCGTCGGCGAGTTGGCGAAGGTCGAGGGGGTGACGGTGCGGATGCCGGCCGGGACGTTCTACGTCTTCCCGAACGTCGACCCGATCTGCCGGCGGCTGGGGATCACCTCGCACGGGCTGGCGATGTACCTGCTCGAGGGGGCCGACGACCGGCGGGGGGTGGCGTGCCTGGGGGGCGAGTGCTTCGGGGCGGCCGGGCGGGGGTTCGTGCGGTTCAGCTGCGCCGAGCCGGACGACCGGCTGGTGGACGCGGTCCGGTTCCTGGCCGAGGCCGTCACCCGGGCCGACCGGGTCCGGGCCTTCCTCGACGCCAACCCGAAGTACCGGTTACAATGACGGCGGTTCCCGACGCCCAGGAGCCGAGATGGACATCCCCGCGTGGTTCGCCGACATCCTGAAGCAGTTTCCCGGTTTGGCCGTCGGCCTCGGGATCGGGTATTATGTGATCCGGTTGTTGGGACAGAAGGGGGAGGCCGCCGAGGCCCGGATCGACCGCGAGCGGGCGGCGCACCTTGCCTCGAAGGACGCCGAGATCGCTCGATTGCCGGCCGAGGTCGCAAGCCTGAAGCGGGACCGCGCGAAGTGGATCAGAGAGGCCCGGAAAGGGAACCAGCCGTGAGCGACTACTGGATCGGGGTACTCGTGAACGCCGGCATCGGCGTTGTTATCGCGTACTTCTGGGGCCAGTCCGTCAAGCGGAAGATGGACCGCCGGCTGGCCGAGCGGCTCGCCCGCCTAGAGGCGGCCGCCACCCGCCCTATCCCCGTCCCGGCCGACGACCCGGGTGAGTCGGCCGACCATCCGGTGGCGACGGCCTGAGCAATTAGGCGGCCACTTCACTTCGCCACGGCCGGCGGCGGTTCGCCAGGTGGCCCCTTCGTCCCGGCGTCCCGTATCGTGACATACAGCCCGGCGAGGGCAGCCGCCACGACCGCCCCGGCCAGTAGTAGCCCGATGTCACGCCGCAGGGAGTGGCGGTGCGACGGAGCGGCCGGTGGGTTCGGCACCACGACGGCCGGCTCCGGGGCCGTAGCCGAGGGCATATCCGGCGACGGCGGGACCGGCTTGCGCACCCGGGCCGTGTCCAGGTTCGACGCGCTTGGGGTCGACGGCGGCGGGGCCGGGACCCGGGGCGCGGGCGTCCGCGGGACGGGCGGCGACACCGGCGCCGGGGTCCGCGGGCCGACCCGGGCGACGGTGCCGGACTTGCTCGACGCCGGCGGCGGGACCGGGGAGAGCCCGAGCAGGTACATTCCCGGGGTCAGCTTCGGCAGCAGGTTGGCCGGCGGCGGGCCCGGCCGCGGGACCGACCACAGCTCCAGCACCTCGGCCACCTCGCCCGGCTCCTGGAACCGGTCGGCCGGGTCCTTCGCCAGCATCCGGGCGACGACCGCGTCGACCGGCTCCGGGATGTCCGGCCACGTCTCCCGGACCGACGGCGGGGTCCGGGACTGGTGCCACAGCAGCTTCTGGGCGAACGACCCGTCGCCCCAGACCAGCTTGCCGGTCAGCAGGTAGTACAGGGTGCAGCCGAGGCCGTAGACGTCGCTGCGGATGTCGGCCTTGCTGCTGTCGAGGGCCTGTTCCGGAGCGATGAAGTCGGCCGTGCCGAGGACCGCCTGCCCGTCGAACCGCTCGGTCACGCTCTGGTTCCGGGTGGTGTCGAGCTGGAACCGGGCCAGCCCGAGGTCGAGCAGCTTGACCACCCCGGCCCGGTCGACCAGGACGTTCCCGGGCTTCACGTCCCGGTGGACCAGGCCGATCTCGTGGGCGTGCTGGAGGCCCAGGGCGGCTTGCCGGGTGTACTCGCAGGCCTGCGGGACCGCGAGCGGGCCGGACGCCGCCACCAGCCGGTGCAGGTCGATCCCGTCGACGTACTCCATGACCATGAACGGGACGCCGTCGGTCGCGTCCACGTCGTAGACCCGGACGATGTTTCGGTCGTCCAGGGCGGCCACCGCCCGGGCCTCCCGGTAGAACCGCTCGACCGCCCCGGCCGGGGGGGCCGCCTTGGCCCCGGACCCGAGCAGCTTGACGGCCACCAGCTTGTGCAGGATCAGGTGCTCGCACAGGAACACCTGGCCCATCCCGCCGGCCCCGACCGGCTCCAGCACCTTGTACTTGCCGGCCAGGAAGTACCCCCGGGCCCGGCCGCGGAGCAGGTGGTCGGCCTGGTACTTCGTCAACAGCCGGTCGCGGACGAGGGCGGCGGCCAGGGCCGGCGGGGGAGGCGGCGGGTCGGCGTCCCGGTACGGGTCGACCCGGTCCGGCAGGAGCAGGCCGCTCCGCTCGACGAGGTCGAGGAACGCGGCGGCCGACGCGACGGGAGGGGATGGCACGGTCCGGGCGCCTCGGGGAGCGGGTCCGAACGGCCCGCCGGAACCTTCAGCGTAACCCCGGAGCGGGCCGTTGGGGAGGAGGATTCCGGGTGGCCGGGATGGATTCCCGACACCCCTGAGCGGGGGGCGTCAGCCCCCTGTGGTCTCTCACACTCAGGGGGCTGACGCCCCCCGCTCAGGCCGGGAGAAGTCGTGACTGTGGTGCGGAAATGGCGCGGCCCCGGCGGGCGGCCGGGGCCGTGACAAGGGTGGGGCGGCCGGCCCTAACGGGTCAGCCGCTCGACGATCCGCTCGAAGTCGTCGTTCGAGTCGAACCCGATCACCACCTGCCCTTTGTCCTTCGCCTTCACCTTGATCTCGATCCGGCACGCCAGCCGGTGCCGCAGGTCGTCCTCGATCCCCTGGACGTGGGCCGTCTTCTCGGGCCGGGCGGCCGGCTCGCGGGCGGCCGGGGCCGCCCCGGCGGCCTCGAGCTTCTGCTGCTTGACCAGCAGCTCCAGGGCGTGGACCGAGTAGTTCCGCATGATCGTTTCCTTGCACAGGGCGATCTGGCGGTCGGCCTCCGGCACCCCCTTGAGCACCTTCGCATGCCCGAGGCTGATCTGCCCGAGCCGGACCGCGTCCTGGACCTCGGCCGGCAGGTTCAACAGGCCGAGCAGGTTGCTCACGGTGGTCCGGTCGAGCCCCAGCTTGGCCCCGAGCTGCTCCTGGGTCAGCCCGAACCGGTCGAGGTAGTCCTTGAACCCCTGGGCCTTCTCGACCGGGTTCAGGTCGGCCCGCTGGATGTTCTCGACCAGGGCGGCCTCGAACACCTGCTGGTCGTCGAACGCCACGACGTGGACCGGGACCTCGCCCAGCCCGGCCTCGCGGGCGGCCCGGAGCCGCCGCTCGCCGGCGATCAGTTGGAAGCCGTCGCCGGTCTGGCGGACGACGATCGGCTGGAGGACGCCGTGGGCCTTGACGCTGGCCGTCAGGGTGGCCAGCTCGTCGGCGTCGAACCGCTTGCGGGGCTGGTACGGGTTGTTCTCGATCCGGTCGAGCGGCAGCCGGGTCGGGTCCGGGGTGTTCCCGGCGTCCCCGAGCAGGGCGTCGAGCCCGCGGCCGAGCCGGGGCTTGGTGGCGGTCGCGTCCATGCGGTCCCCCAGGGGTGGCCCGCGTCCGGCGGGCGGCGATTCAGGACGGGGAGATAGCGTCCGCCTGCCCGGCGGGGAATGCGGAGTTGCGAGGACCCCACCCCCTAACCCCCTCCCCCGCGGGGGGAGGGGGAACCGGAGGCAAACGACCCATGCCCAGGCCCGCTCGCCGCGGCGGAGAGGGTGAGGAGAATTCGAGCCGCCGGTCTTTTCCGGTTCCCCCTCCCCCCGCGGGGGAGGGGGTTAGGGGGTGGGGTCCGTGCAACCAGTTCCACGTGGAACAGCCTGCCGGACCGGCACATTTCGCCCTGCCCGCGGCGGCCGGAAAGAGGGCTTGTCGGTCGCGCGAATCGTGGCGTAGCATCCCGCCCGTTCGGCCGGCGGACCGGAACCCGCCGGCCGAACCCGACCCGCCCGCGGACCGGAACCCGCGGTCGGATCGGCCGGGCCCCGAGAGGCCCGCCGGAGAAGAGGTGCTGATGGTCGGCTCGCCCCGCGGCCCCGCCGCGGCTACACCCTGACTGCTTCACTCGCGGCGATCCCCTCCCACACCAATCCGGCCCGCGCGACCGCCTGGCTCAGGCGAGCGGACGCCGTCCGCCCTTGTCTCTTGTGGCACAGGCCTCCGGCCTGTGTGACTCGGACGGGGGTTGGCGCCCCCGCTCGCCCGGACGGACGGTCCGCGCTTCCCGCCACCTGGACGTGGAGGAGCATCGCGCATGGACGCGAACCGTGGGCCCATTCTGTTTCGCTGCGACGGCACCCCGGACCGGGGCTGGGACCCGTTCTACCAGTGCCTGTCGCTGGCCGCCGCCTTCCAGCGCCGCCGCCGGGGGACGCACTTCCTGAGCTACCTCGACCCGCTCTCCCTGGCGACGGTCATCAACCGCGGGAACAACGACTGGGTGCCGGCCGAGCGGCCGATCGGCGACCCCGGCGACCTGGCCGCGACCGTCGCCCAGGTGCGGAAGCAGAACGCAGCCGCGGTGGTGGTGGCCGGGGCCGGGGTGACGGCCGAGTACCTGGCCGCCCTCCGGGCCACCGGCGCCCTGGTACTCATGTTCGACTCGGCCGCCGGCTTTACCTTCCCGGCCGACGTGGTCGTCAACCCGCTCCTGGCCCCGGCCCGGAAGGCGTTCCGGGCGGCCCCCGGCGGGCAAATCCTGACCGGCCACCGGTACGCCCTGTGCCGCGGGCTGTTCCGCCGGCAGCGGACGATCCGGGCGACCGAGCCGCCCGAGCCGTTCCGGGCCCTGGTCGCGTTCGGCGACGACGACCCGGCCGGGGAGGCGTTCACCCGGACCGAGCAGTTGCTGGAGAACGAGCGGGTCAAGAAGGTGTCGGTGGCCGTCCGCACCCACCACCCGCGGTACGACGACCTGAAGGAGCTGGCCGCCGGGTCGGGCAGCCGGGTCGAGGTGGTGACCGAGGCGAAGGAGCTGATGACCCGGCTGGTCCGGGCCCACTTCGCCCTGACCGCCGGGGACGGGTGGGGGCTGGAGCTGTGCGTGGTCGGCATCCCTCAGTTCGTCATCTCCCAAGACGACACCCACGCCCGGAACGGCAAGCGGATGGACGACGAGGGGGTGGCGACGTACCTCGGGGACGCCGACGCGGTCTCGGCCGGGCAACTCCGGGAGGCGGTCGACGGGTTGCTCGACGACCCGATGGAGCGGAAGGGGATGACCCGGTGCGCCCGGAACCTGGTCGACGGCCGGGGGCCGGACCGGATCGTCAACGGGATGGAGATCATCCTCCACACCCCGGCCCGGAAGCGGGCGGCGGTTACGGCCGGCGAGCCCCGGCTGAAGCTGGTGGCGTAGCAAAACGTCACCCCACCCCCTAGGTTCTGTCTGCTGAATCGGCGTGGGCGATCAGCACGCGGAGGTAGCGTCGGATGACGGCCAGTTGGACGGTG
>JAIEQO010000507.1 GCA_019747655.1 Gemmataceae bacterium
GCAGGGCGGGGCGGGGGGTGGGCATGTGGGCCTCGGGTGGCGGGCCGCCCCAGGATACCCGCCCGCGGCCCCGGCGGGAACCTCGCGCCGGGCCGGTCGGCCTCTCCCCCGAGGGCCGCCGTCAGAAGTCGCGGGCGTACCCGGCCGTCCAGCCGCCGTCCACGACGAGCGTGTGGCCGGTCATGTAGCTGTTCTCCGGGTCGGCCAGGAACAGGGCGGCCACCGCGATCTCGTCGACGCTGCCGGGGCGGTCGAGCGGGACGTGGTCGAGCATCCGCCGGACCGACTCCTTGTAGAGGCCGTCGTCGCCGTAGAAGAGTCGGCGGGTGCCGTCGGTCAGGGTCGAGCCGGGGGCGATGCCGTTCACCAGGACCCCGGCCGGCCCCAGTTCCAGGGCCATCGCCTTGGTCAGGTTCACCACCCCGGCCTTCGCCGCCACGAACGCGCACTGCAGCCGCAGCGGGACGAGGCCGGCGATCGAGGCGATGTTGATGATCCGGCCGGACCGCTGCCGCCGCATGACCGCCGCGGCCGCCTTGCTCATCTCGTAGAGGCCCGTCAGGTCGACGCCGAGGACGCGGTCCCACTCGGCCCGGGGGAACTCGTCGACCGGGACGCGGCCGGCGAGGGTGTTCACCCCGGCGTTGTTGACCAGCACGTCGAGCCGGCCGGCCTCGGCCAGGATGCGGCCGACCGCCGCGGCGACGGCCGCCGGGTCGGTCACGTCGAGGGCCAGTGACCGGCCGTTCGGCGACCGGCCCGCGGCGGCCGCCGCCTCGTCGGCCGACAGGTCGGAGTAGTAGGCGACGGCCCCGTTAGCGGCGTAGCGGTCAGCAATCGCCTGGCCGATGCCCCGGGCCGAGCCGGTGACGAGGCAGACCCTGCCGGTCAGGTCACAGCGCATGGGTTCGGTTCCGTGGACCGCGGGCGTCCCGCCCGCTCGTGTTCCGGATGCGGGCGGGACGCCCGCGGTCCCAGGCCAGACCTACGACGCCACCCACGGGCCGGGGTTCTCGACCATCCCGGCCAGCGTTTGCAAGAACCGGGCGGCCGGGCCGCCGTCGGTGACGCGGTGGTCGAACGTCAGGCTCAGCGTCACCTGCTCGCGGACGACAACCTCGTTGCCGCGAACGGCCGGGCGGGGGCCGATCCGCCCGACCCCGAGGATGGCCGTCTCGGGCGAATTCAGGATCGGGGTGAAGGCGTCGACGCCGTAGGCCCCGAGGTTGGTGACGGTGAAGCACCCGCCCCGCAGCTCGTCGGCGGTCAGCCGGCCGGTGCGGGCCCGGCCGATCAGGTCGCGGGTCGTGGCCGTCAGCTCGCGGAGGCCGAGGCTCGGCACGTCGCGGACCACCGGCGCCACCAGCCCGGGGTCGGCGTCGACGGCCAGCCCGATGTCGATGCGGGCCGCGGGGGCGAGGCCGGCGTCGGTCCAGCGGCTGGCCATCACGGGATGCCGTTGCAGGGCCGCGGCCGCCAGCTTCAGGAGGAAGTCGGTGTACGCCGGCACGGGCTCGACGCCGGCTGCCTTGAACTGGCCGCGGAGGTTGACGAGGTTAGACGCATCGACCAGCGATGTCAGGGTGACGGGGGCCGTGGTCCGGTGGCCCTCGGCCAGCCGGGCGGCGATCGTCCTCCGCGTCGGTGACAGCGGGATGACACCGTCCGCATCCGGCGCGACCGCTTGCACGTCCCGCTCGCGGACCCGGCCGGAGGTGCCGTTGCCGCGGACCGCCTTCCAGTCGACATCGAGCCGGGCCGCGAGCCGCCGGGCCCGGGGTGATGCCTTCGCCCCCCGCTCGCCAAGACCGCAGCCGTCGGCTCACGCCCCCCGATCGCCGAAACCTGCTCCCCGGGCTGCAACAACTGCCCGATCACCGCCCCGACCTTCACCCGGTCGCCGGGCTTGGGGCCGTCGGCCGGGATGTGGAGGACGCCCCCGTCCAGGCTTTCCACCTCCTCGACGGCCTTGTCCCCTTCGAGCTGGAACACCCGGTCGCCCGGCCGGACGGCCTCGCCGTCGGCCTTCAGCCAGCCGACGAACGTGCCCTCCTCCATGTTCCACCCGAGACGCGGGACGGCGACGGCGATCGGCATCGACACCCCTCGTCCGGGCGAGCGGGGGGCGTGAGCCCCCTGATGTGCCAGACCATCAGGGGGCTCACGCCCCCCGCTCGCCAAAAATCACATCACTCCGCCAGCAACTCCCGCACGACCCGCACCACGTCGGCCGCGGTCGGCACCACGGCGGCTTCGAGCGGCGGGCTGTACGGCGTCGGGGTGAACACACCGTTCACCCGCCGGATCGGGGCGTCGAGTTCGTCGAAGAACCGGTCGGCGACCTGGGCCGCCACCTCGGCCCCGACCCCGAACGGCCCGAACCCCTCGTCGGCGACTACCAGCCGGCCGGTCTTCGCCACTGACCTTCCGATCGTCTCCACGTCGAGGGGGGCGACCGTCCGCGGGTCGACCACCTCGGCCGAGACGCCGGCCTTCGCCAGCTCGTCGGCCGCGGCGAGGGCGACGTGGACCATCCGGGCCAGAGCCACGACGGTAACATCGGTGCCGGCCCGGACCACCGCCGCCCGCCCGAACGGAACCTCGTAGGCGGCCTCCGGCACCGGCCCTTTGACGCTCAGGAGTTCGCGATGTTCGAGGAAGACGACCGGGTCGTCGCACCGCAGGGCGTGGTGCAACAGGCCCTTCGCGTCGTAGGGCGTTGCCGGCACCGCCACCCGCAGCCCGGGAAATTGGGCGAACAGCGGGCAGTAGTTGCCCGAGTGGTGGGTCGCGGCCGAGTGCCCGATGCCGACGCAGCCGCGGAGCAGCACCGGCATCTTGAGCCGCCCGCCGCTCATGTACCGCATCTTGGCGATCTGGTTCACGATCTCGCCGACGCCGTCCAGGACGAAGTCGGCGAACATGAAGTCGACCACCGGGCGGGTGCCGGTCATGGCCGCCCCGCAGGCCAGCCCGACGAACCCGCGCTCGGCGATCGGCGTGTCCCGCAGCCGCTCCGGGCCGTACCTGTCGTAGAGGCCCGCCGTCGTCTTGAAGTTCCCGCCCCGGGCCCCGATGCCTTCACCGAGCACGAAGATGGCCGGGTTCGCGGCCATCTCGTGTGAGAGCGCTTCGAGGGTGGCCTGCGAGTAGGTGACGACCCGGTCGCCGGGCGGGGGCGGCGGGGGCACCGTCCGCGGCTCGGCGAACACGTGCGTGGCGGCGGTCGCCCCGTCCGGCCACGGGGCCGCCTCCGCCGCCTGTTGGGCCTTCTCGACCCCCCGTTGGACCTCGGCGTCGATCGCGTCGGCCTCGGCCACATCGATCCGGCTCCGCAGCCGCACCAGCGGGCACCGCCCCCTCCACTCCTCCACCTCTTCCCGGGTCCGGTAGGTGAAGTCGCCCATCCCCTCGGCGTGCGGCCGGGTGCGGTACGTCTTGCACTCGATCAGCGTCGGCCCGTCCCCGGCACGGGCCCGCTTCATCGCCTCTCCGGCCACCGCCCGGACGGCGAGCACGTCGTTCCCGTCGACCTCGACGCCAGGCATCCCGTAGGCCGCCCCGCGGGCCGCCACGCTCGGGTTGCCCGCGGCGGTGACGAACGGCACCTCGGTCGCAAAGCCGTTGTTCTCGCACACGAACAGCACCGGCAGCTTCCAGATGGCCGCCAGGTTCAGCCCCTCGTGGAACGCCCCGTTGTTCACCGCCCCGTCGCCGAAGAAGGCGACCGCCACCCGATCCGTCTTGAGCAGCCGGAAGCTGTACCCGGCCCCGGCCGCCTGGAGGATGCACGGCCCGACGATCCCGCTCGTCCCCATCAGCCCGACTTCCGGGGCGAACAGGTGCATGCTCCCGCCCCGGCCCTGCGAACAGCCGGCCGAGCGGCCGAACAGCTCCGCGATCAGGGCTTCCGGCGACACCCCTTTCGCCAGGGCGTGGCCGTGGCCGCGGTGGGTGCTGAAGACCACGTCGTCCGGCCGGAGGTGGGCGCACACCCCGACCGCCACCGCCTCCTGGCCGACGTAGGTGTGGCAGGCCCCGTGGACCAGCCCCCGCTGGTGGCAGCGGGCGAGCTGCTCCTCGCACCGGCGGATCAGGGCCATCCGCCGGTACAGGGCAAGAAGCTCGTCGCGGTCCGGTTCCGTCGTCATGCGGTCGATGCCCCCTCCCGCCGGACCGGGACCAGCCCGACGAACACCCCGCCCAGGGCGTAGCACCCGGCCAGCGCCAGCAGGCAGCCGGCGTCCCCCAGCCCGGCCGCCCGCAGCTCCCCGACGCCGGCGTTCCCGACCAGCCCGGCCGCGTTCGCGCACATGTTGATGACCCCGACCGCCACCGCCGCGGCCGACGACGACAGCGCCAGGGTCGGCAGCACCCAGTACGGGGCGATCCAGAAGTACGCCCCGAACCCGGCCAGGCAGAGCCACCCGAACACCGCCGCCCACGGCTGGCCGGGGACCGCGCTGAGGGCCAGGAACAGCCCGGCCCCGACCTGCCCGGCGACACAATGCCACTTCCGGTCGCCGGTCCGGTCGGACGACCGCCCGGACACCACCACCGCCGCCATCCCGCACAGGTAGATCGGCAGCGTCCAGAGCAGGACGGCCGTGTCGTCGGCCGCCGTCCCGGCCGCCGCCAGCAGCCCCTTCACCGCCGTCGGCAGCCAGAACGCCAGGGCGTACCCGCCGAGGTTGGTGCAGAAGATGCCCGCCGCCAGCAGCCAGACGGCCGGCCGCCGCAGGGCCTGCCCGACCGTCACCGCCCCGGCCGCGGCCGCCTCCCGCCGCTCGTCGGCCAGCGTCCGGTCCAGCCAGTCCCGCTCGGCCGGGGTCAGCCACCGGGCGTCCTTCGGCCGGTCGGGCAGGAGGAACGGGACGGCCAGCCCGAGCAGCACCGCCGGCGCCCCCTCGGCCACGAACACCCACTGCCAGCCGGCCAGCCCGGCGGCCCCGTCGAGCCGCAGCAGGGCGGCCGACGCCCCGGCCCCGAGGGCCAGGCTGGCCGGGACCGCCAGCAGCATCCCGGACAGGGCCCGGGCCCGGTCCCGGCGGGGGAACCAGTGGGTGAAGTAGACGATCACCCCCGGGAAGAACCCGGCCTCGGCCAGCCCGAGCAGGACCCGCACGGTGTAGAACTGCCCGGCCGTCGTGACCAGGGCGGTGGCCATCGAGCACAGGCCCCACGTCACCAGGATGCGGGCGAACCACTTCCGGGCGCTCCAGTGCTCGACCAGGAGTGCCCCGGGGATTTCGAGCAGCAGGTAGCCGGCGAAGAACAGCCCGATCCCCCACCCCATCACGTCGTCCGGGAACCCGAGGGCGGCCTGCATCGGCAGCTTGGCGAACCCGAGGTTGGCCCGGTCGAGGTACGCGACGACGTACATCGCCAGGAGCAGCGGCAGGAGCCGGCCGGCCACCTTCCGGCGGGCCGACCGGGCGACCGGGTCGTCGGGTTCGGGCGGGGCGGGCATCGGGCGGCCCGGGCCGGGGGCGGTGGGGTCGGACCGCCGATCGTACCCGGCCGGCGGGCGGCCGTCTACAAGCCGTTCGCCACCAGCCCCGCGGCGGCCGGGATCGAGGCCGCCCGACCGGTCGCGGCGACCGCCAGGACCAGCAGGCCGGCGAGGGTGTCTTCGCTCGTGTGGCAGACCCGGTGGTCCGGCGTCCCGAGGGCCCGCAGGACGGCCGCCCGGAGGGTCGGGAAGCGGTGGGCCAGCCCGCCGGAGAAGACCACCCGCCGCCAGTCTTTGCCGGGAGCCGGACCGACCGGGTCGAGCCGGGCCGCACACGCCGCGTAGTTGGCGGCCATGTCGCGGAACGCGGCCGCGAACAGGTGGCCGGCCGTGAGGTTGTGCTCGCCGATGTGGGTGATCGCCCCGCGGTCGCCGAACGGCCCGCCGAAGAACGCCAGGTTCACCCGCAGGTCGGTGTCGTGTACCGCCTCGACCGCCCGGGCGATGGCGTCCCACGGGTCGGCGTCGCCCCCGCCGATCTCGGTGAGCAGGTCGACCAGCACCGCCAGCGACCGGCCGGCCGGGACCTGGACGATGGTGCCCAGCCACCCGCCCCCGGGGTACGGCCGGACCTGGAAGTCACCCGTCCGGGGCACGTCCGTCAACAGGCTGACCTGCGAGCCGGTCGAGATGTTGACCGACAGCTCGCCGGGCCGGACGCCGGCCCCGAGCAGCGACGCCTGTTGGTCCCCGACCGGGGCGTAACAGGCGAGTCGATGCCCGTCGAGGTCGGCCGTGCCGATCGGCTCTCCGGTCGGAACGACCCGCGGCCACCTCAAATCGGGCAGGCCGAGCCGGGCGATGAGGTCGCAGTGCCAGTCGCCCCGGCCGAGGTCGAACAGCCCGTGTGCCGCGGCGTGGGTCGGGTCGGTGATCGGTTCGGCGCGGCACAGGTTCGCCAGCACGAACCCGGGCAACGACGCCGGGTAGGTCCCGGCCGGAATCAGGCTTCGCTCAGCCAGCCACGCGAGCGTCACCGCCGGCAGCCCGACCCGCACGTCCCGGCCGACGGCATCGAACTCGTCGGCGGTGATCGCCGCCCGCAGTACGTCGAGGACCGTCCCCCGGCCGGACGGGTGCGGCTCCAGGCCCCGCTGGTCCCTCCAGGTGACGACGTTCGACCGGGCCTGCCCCGTCGCGTCGGTGAAGACCAGGCAGTGCATCTGGCTGCTGACGAACAGGCCGGCCGCGTCCGGGGCGTCGGCCAGCAGCTCGCCGAGCAGTTGCCGCGTGGCCGCCAGGACGGCCGCCGGGTCGACCTCGCAGTGGCCGACCGGGAGCCCGGCGACCGGGGCCGGGAAGGGGACCCGGCGGACGTGGCTGAGCGCCGGCCCGTCGGGGTCGAGGACGGCCCCCTTCAGGAACGTCGTCCCGAGGTCGATGCCGAGGAACCGGCTCACGAGGCCCCCTCCGAACCGAACTCTTCAACCGCCATCTCGCGGAGCCGGTACTTCTGGACCTTCCCGGTCACCGTCAGCGGGAAAGCGTCGACGAACCGCCAGTACCGCGGCACCTTGTACCCGGCCAGCCGCCCGCGGCAGTAGTCGGCCAGCGCCCGCCCGTCGGCCGCCGCCCCCGGGGCCGGCCGGACCCACGCCACCACCTCCTCCCCGTACCGCTCGCTCGGCACCCCGACCACCTGGGCGTCGCCGACCGCCGGGTGCCCGAGCAGCACCTCCTCGACCTCCCGCGGGGAGATGTTCTCCCCGCCGCGGATGATGAGGTCCTTCAGCCGGCCGGTGATGCACACGTACCCGTCCGCCCGCATCACCGCCTGGTCGCCGCTGCGCATCCAGCCGGCGGGGTCGATGGCCGCCCGGGTCGCCGTCTCGTCCCGCCAGTAGCCCCGCATGACGCTGTACCCGCGGGTGCAAAACTCCCCCGGCACGCCCCGCGGCACCACCCGTCCGGTACACGGGTCCCGGACGCTGACCTCCAGGTGCGGCTGCACCCGGCCGACGGTGCCGACACGGTCCTCCAGGGCGTCGTCGCGGGCGCTGAGGGTCGAGATCGGCGAGGTCTCGGTCATCCCGTACCCGATCGCCACCTCCGGCATGTGCAGCCGGCCGACCACCCGCCGCATCAGCCCGACCGGGCACGGGGCCCCGGCCATGATCCCGGTCCGGAGCGACGACACGTCGGTCGCTTCGAGGGCCGGGTCGTCGAGCAGGGCCCGGAACATGGTCGGGACGCCGTAGAGCGACGTACACCGCTCGGCCCCGACCGCGGCCAGGGTGGCCGCCGGGGAAAACCAGCCGCCGGGGAACACCATGCACGCCCCGGTGCTGGTGCAGGCCAGGCACCCCAGCCCCATCCCGAAGCAGTGGTACAGGGGGACCGGGATGCACACCCGGTCGGCGGCCGTGTACCCCAGGGCCAGGGCGACGAGGTGGGCGTTGTTGAGGACGTTGTGGTGCGTCAGCGTCGCCCCCTTCGGCGAGCCGGTGGTGCCCGAGGTGTACTGGATGTTGATCGGGTCGTCGAACCGCAGCGAATCTTCGGTTGCCGCCAGGTCGGCTTCGCCCACCTCGTCGGCCCGGCGGCACAGGCCGTCCCAGTCGCGGTCGAGGTGCAGGGCGTGCCGGAGGTCGGGGCACCCGCCCCGGGCCGCCTCCAGCAGCGGCCCGTAGGCCGTCTGCTTGAACCCGTCGGCGTGCAGCAACACGCTCACCCCCGACTGGCGGAGGACGTATCCCAGCTCGTCGGCCAGGTACGCCGGGTTGACCGTGACCAGGATCGCCCCGACCCGGGCCGCCGCGTACTGGACCGCGACCCACTCCCACCGGTTGTCGGACCAGATGCCGACCCGGTCGCCCGGCCGGACCCCCAGGGCCATCAGCCCCCGGGCCACGCGGCCCGTGGCGTCCCACAGCTCGCGGTACGTCACCCGCACCCCCTGCGAGCGGACGACCAGGGCGTCGCGGTCGGCGTGCCGCTCGACGGTCCGCCGCAGGTTCTCGCCGATCGTCTCGCCGAGCAGCGGGGTGGCGGAGGCGCCGTGGGCGTAGGAGGGCCGGGGCATGGCGGCCTCCGTGGGGAAGAGGGACGGCCGTGTGCGGGTGGGCTAGCGCGGATTTCCGGTTGGTGTACCTGGTCCTGCTGGAGTCCCGGCTTAAGCCGGGTACACGCGACCCGACCCGCAGAAACCGGGACTCCAACCCCACCCCCCCCAACCCTGAA